>JAYTLA010000030.1:0-12108 GCA_043729825.1 Ferruginibacter sp. | reverse complement strand
TTTTTTGAAACACCAATGTTTATCGTTTTCCCAAAATTAAAAGCTACGGTTCTTTGCAAAGCATACCCATCTTTGTATTTACTCCAATTGTAAGCTATACCACCTATATCAACATTTAACGCCAAGCCTTTATGTACATGTATGGCAATAGCTGGAAAAAGATTGGACTGAAACCCTCTGTATTCATCGGTAGTTGTACCATTGTATCTATCTTTTGCCGCACCAAAGCCGCCTTCTATTTGGCCAAAAATGGAGAACGTATTGTTGAGTGTTTTTGTGTATCTTAAAAATGGACCTAAACCAAATTCATTATATTTTATTACATTTTCTCCACCTGGGTATGTTCTTACCTCTTTTGATGAAGCAGCTTGAAAGCGTAAGCCTATCGTCCAATTTCGATGAAATTGATAACCGATACCTGGTGCGAAAGTGAAATTGGACTTGATATTACTAAATCCTTCTTTTTTGTTTTCAAAACCAATATTGCCATAGAGCAATAAGGTGTTTTTTTGTGCTATTAGTTTGTTAATACACAAAATTAAAATGGAAAGAATGATAATTTTTTTCATGCAGTTTACATTTAGTTTCGAGAGTAAGAGGTTACCCAAGTTTATTCTGCTGCTTACGGGTTTTTATTTTTGGTTTCTTTAACATAAGACTTTTTTATTTAGCCTTGAAACTTTTCACTCTTTAAAACCTACCTCCTAAACACAATCTTATTCGGATTAACCCCCGGTGCCACAGAAAAAGAAAACTTTTTTACACCTGCGCTACTAAAGCAAGTAACGCTACCTGCACTCACATAATTTTTAGCATCGGCAATATATACATCGCCGTTTAGGTCATCTACATTTATGCCGTATGGCGTTGTTATAACGGTGCCATCTGTTATAAATTCGTTGCGTACAATTGTATTGGTAGCGCTGTTAAAAACCTTGGCTGTGCCTGCGCAGCCGTAGTTGTTATACACGTAGGCTATGTCTCCAAATATGCGTATGTGAGAGTATGAAAAATTTGGACCAAGGTTTATACCATTGGTATTGGTGCTGCCATTAATAACCGAAATAGATGGCGGTATATTTCCAAAATTACCATACGCAGTTACAAAAATATTACCTGCTTGGTTTATTTCTATTTTGTTTGGATTGAGACCAACTTTTATTTTTTTAATTTCTGTTTCGGTATTTAAATCTATTAACGATACGGTAGAATCTGGCACAGCATTTAGCCCGCCCGAGTTGGCTACGTACAAATAATTATCTGATGCGGCTATACCTTCGGGGTTTGGTCCTACAGGTATTGTTTTTACAATATTAAGAGATGAAGTATCAATTACACTTACTTTATTGTCGTATGCTGTTACATACACTTTACCTCTTACGGCTACTGCATAGCGAGGTTGTTTGTTTACCCCAGCTTCTATAAAACCAATGCTTTTTATAAATGTTGCATTGCTTGCATTTAAAACCGTTACACGACCCGATACATTCATTACAATATACAACTTGCCGCCATACACAATCATATCATTGCCAGTATCGCCTAGGCCGCCCGTTATTGTTGGGTTTTGCTGCGCAAAAAAATCGCCCACAACAGTATTGGTAGCGTTATTGTAAAAAGACAATTTGGTATTGTTGCTACCAAAGCCGCCTTCGCTCAAAATATATTCGCCAATGGCTGGCGTAAGTTGTACTGGCGCTGTTGGTGTAGGTTCATCATTTTTTTTACAGGCGTTGCATAAGATTGCAAGTGCTACAATGGGCAATAATTTTTTAATGGTTGTCATGTTTGTTTTTTATTTTTTAAAATTTGCTATAAAAGATATTCTGTAATGGAAACGGGGCATTGGGTAATACCGTATTATTTCGTATTGTGTATTAAAAATATTATTGGCTTCTGCTATAATTTTATAATTTTCTTTTAGTGTGTATGCAAGCGAAACATCATGGCTGCTCCAACCTTGCAATAGGTTTTCAGGGATGGCATCGCCTTGCCTATAGCGATACGATGAAACTAAAAGGTTGTAACTAAAAACAGCTTTTTTGTATTGCGCACTCATGCTCACACTACCCGTATGCATGGGAGTAAAAGGTAATTTTGTTTTGTATAATGTGGAATTTGCATCCGACACATCCAATGCTTGCTGAAAAGTATACGAAATATTGGATGATAATTTTACGATGTTCCATTCTTTAAAAAGCAAGTGTAGCGTGGCATCCAAGCCTTTTATTTTTACAGTACCAATATTTTGCATACTCCATTGAAAAAGATTTAGCCTTGGTACAGCCAAAATTTTATCGCTTACATTATTTATATATGCATCTGTAGTTACCGTTATTTTATCTAGAAAGGAAACATTGTTTTTTGAAAATGTAATACCTACATTGTATTGATATGCCACTTCTGGTTTTAAATTTACATTGCCAATATTGGTATAGTATAAATCATTAAAAGTGGGTGCACGGAAAATGTGTTTGTAGAAAGCCCTTAAGAAAAGTTGAATTTTGTTGAAGGGTTGAAAAATTGTTGAAAGGGCAGGCGTAAATGCTTGTAGATTTCTGCCTGCTTTGCCATTGGTTACTTTTTCGTTGATGGTTGTGTGTAGTAGGTTTCCATTTATTTCGAATGCGTTTTTCTTTATTTGTATGGCAATATTATTTAGGAAAGTGTTTCGTGTGGGGTTGGCAAAACTATCTGCAAAAATATCTGTGCGTTGTAGTGTACTGTTAAAAAAATCAGATGAATAGCTAAGTTCAACAAATTTTGTTATTGCATATTTGTACGCAGCCGATACATATATTTCTTTTTGCTGAAATTCATTTTCTAATTTTCCAATATTGTTCAAATAACTTGGATCTAGATAATAACTTTTATCTGTAGAAAATTTTGTACTTAGCAAAAATTCATTTTTTGCATTTAATTTATTCTGCCAAGTTGCTTGCGCAAAAAAGTTTTCATCGTTTAGTCGTTGGTTGCTGGTATTGTTGTATAAAATAATAGAACCTGGCAAACCACGTTTAGTGTTGTAATAATATGTTTTAAATTTTATTTTGTTGCTGTCATTTTTAAAATATGCCGCATCGTATTCTAGTCTGTAGGCATTTATATCAGAGTTTTTTCTTTTTTCTGTTATGGCACTATTCTCGTAAGATGTAAAAGGGTATTGGCTTTTGGCAGTTTGGTACATACCACTTACACTCATTTGAAAGCTTTTGCCAATGCGGGTTTTGTACAATAGGCTAGGAGAGAAATAGCCAAAAGAACCTTGTTGCACTTTTATTTTAAGGTTTTGCTTTTCTTCTTTATTTAAAATGCTAGAACTTGATTTTAATGTAAGCAACGATGCAGATGCAAATGCTCTTGCTGGCAATAATATATCTGTAGGGTTGCTATTGTACAATTGTATTTGCTCAATATTATCTAGCGAAAATTTACCGAGGTCTATTTGCCCGCCTTGCGCATCGGCTATGGCTATACCATCGTACAATATACCTGTATGGTTGGCGCCAAGGCTACGGACAGAAACTGTTTTTAACCCACCAATACCGCCGTAATCTTTTACTTGCACTCCTGCAAATTGTTTTACAGCATCGGCTAAGGTAATGCTGTTTATTTTTTGTAGTTGTTCGTTGTTTAATTGTTGGAGTGGGATGGTAGAGGTGGCTATATTTTTTTCTTTTATTGAAATTACTTTTACGATAGCGAGTGTATCGTACTTTTGTGCCATGCATACATTTGGCAACGCAACTATTAAAATAAAAAATAAATATGAAAAAATAATTTTCAAAAAAAGCTGTTTTATTGTAACAGCTCACGCATGAATACAGGTATGCAAATGCAGCATTAATGAGCATCTACAGCCTTTCACCCGAAAGCTTATGATTGTTATGAGAAACTTGGCAGGTCTTCTGGCTTACCGCATGTTTAGCACCTTCCCGTTTTTTAAAACAGTGGTATTAGCTAAAAATGGTTTCTATTTTGCAATAGACCGGCTTTACAGCTACGGGGATAGCTCACGATTTACACGTGATTCCCTTTTAATCCCGACTATCAAGTCGGGAACCAATTTTCAGCAGCGAAGGTAGGGGAAATATTTTACCATATTGCACAATAAAAGCGGATAAAAGATATACTGATGATGAGCTGTGGGATAGAAGTGGAAATCCTTTTGCGAGGAACGAGCAAAAGATTGTAACGTATAGCCCGAACCGCCGTACAACAATGATTTTTAGGTCACAGCCCCAAAGTATTTTTTAATTTCTTATATAAATTTTATGGCCACGAATAAAACGAATTATCACTAATCTTGTTTTATTATTCGTGCTAATTCGTGCCATTAGTGGCTACAAAACGACAAAGTCGATTGATCAAAAAAGCCCCCGAATCATCAGAGGCTTTCATCATTAATTTAACTTACTCGTGAGAAAACTTTCTATCATGCTACAAGGCACCATAAAGGGTTTTTCAATAATATCGATATTGAGCACTTGCTCTACAACTACATAGCTGCCTATTACGGTGTTGCCAAATACACTCACATCAAATTTTCCTTCTTTATCATCGCCAGTAAAACTTCCATTTTGAGACTCTACTGTTTGTTTTGCTTTTTCTAAAATTTCCGATACTGGTTTGGTAAACGGTACACTAAAATTACATGCTGACATTTTGTTGGGTTTTATTTGGGTACAAAGAAAAGGTTTTGTTTTGAATTGTGTTGTTAAAAATGAATACCAATTAATAAACAAATCATACACACAATGGTAAGTATAATTATTAAAGGCATAATGAATTTGAACCATGCTTTTATGCTCACATTTACAATAGCAAGTGATGGTAGAATTAAACCCGTGGGCGTAAGAAAACCCATAATACCCATGCCAAATAAATATGCGTTTACAATTTCTCGCCCTGGCACACCTACGAGCATGGCAAGCGAGCCCATAATGGGCATGGTAAGCACTGCCATACCAGATGATGATGAAATGAAAAAAGTAAAACCAATGTACAACAACATGAGTACAATAATAAAAACAGATGCAGGCATGCCGCTTACAGCCTGCGCTGCATAATACACAATGGAGTCACTTATTTTCCCTTCGTTTAAAACAATGGTTACACCTCTTGCTACGCCTACTATCAAAGCCACGCTGAGCAAGGATTCTGCGCCCTTAATAAATTGAGAAATAAATATCGTTTCTTTCATCCGCAAAATAATGGCTACTAAAATAGCGGCGGCTAAAAATATAGTTGTCATTTCTGTAAGCCACCAACCAAGCCATACTACGCCGCCAATCATGCTGAGAAATGTAGCCAAAAATAATAGGAGCAATAAAATGGTTTGTGTGCTAAGCGGTTCTGGTTTTTCTATGGAAATGTCATTGTTTTTTGTAGGCAAAATACCATCTATTTTATACACTAAAGATTGTGTTGGATCTTTTTTTACTTTTTGTGCATACCTAATAATATACCAAATAGTAATAATGGTTGTAAGCGCAAACATGATTAAACGCTCTGTAATACCATCTGCCCAATTGATGCCAGCAGCGTTAGACGCTATGATGGCAGAAAACGGATTGCTAAACGATGCTAATGTGCCCAATTGTGTGCCACCAAAAATGACTGCTACAGGCACAATTAAATCGTAACCAGCAGCTAAAAATACTGGCACTAGCACGGCATAAAAAACCAAGGCTTCTTCTGCCATACCATATGATGCACCTGCAAACGAAAATAAAAAAGTGAGTATTACAATAAGCCAAGTTTCTTTGCCATTCATGCGGTAGGAGAGCGTTTTGAGCCCACGCTCCATAGCTCCACTTTCGTTAAACACTTGCATAAAAGCGCCAATAATTAATATAAAAAAAATAATATCTACCGATTCGTAAATACCTTTTATGGGCGCTTGTAGGATTTCTAAAAAACTTTGCTTGTTGCTTTCAAGTTTGTGGTATGAGCCAGGTATAGACACTGGTTTTTTTATATCTGCATTTATAAATTTGGCTAATGCAATTTTTATTTTTAAACTATCGAGCGTGGCTTGAGTAAAAGGTACTTCCATACTAGTATCAGCCTTGCTTATGGTAAAACTTTTGCCCTCGGCACACACAAGCGTATCATACTTGCCCGCAGGTATAAGCCATGTGCACAAGGCAGCAAATACAATTACACACATTAAAATAGTAATGGGCGATGGCAGTTTTCTTTTTTGCATTTGTACAATTTAAAGAATAAAAATATAGAATAAAAAATAAGTTATGTAATTTTCCTTTATGAAGACTGCCTCACTCAAAGAAATAAAGACTGAATTAGAAAATACACCGCCCGAAAAGTTGCTAGAACTTTGTTTGCGCCTCACAAAATTTAAGAAAGAAAATAAAGAACTGCTTACTTATTTATTGTTTGAAGAAGGCAATGAAGCATCTTATGTAGCTAGTGTGAAAGAAGTGCTCAACGAATTGTTTGACACCGTAAACAAAACACAATTGTATTTTGCAAAAAAAACGATTCGCAAAATTGTACGCATAGCCAACAGATATATAAAATACAGCGATAGCAAAACCACTGAACCAGATGTACTGCTGCATGTATGCGAAAAAATAAATGAACTTAACTTAGACCTCAAAAAGAATACAGCGCTGCACAATATTTATTTATCACAATTGAAGAAAATAAAAAAAGCGGTGAGTATAATGCATGAAGATGAGCATTATGATTATTTGAAGATGCTTGAGGAGTTGGAGTAGGAGTTGGCAATTTGCAAAATTTGAACTTTGAAAATTGAGTGTTGAATACATTTTATTTTGTAGTATGAGATGAAGTAGATATCTGAATATTGCTACAATTGATACAGTTGCGCTGCCTTTGCCATACGTTTATTTAAAAAGTTGTTTGCTGCTAGCTAACAGCTAGCTACTTTAGAGATTTTTAGTAGATTTGGAATGCTAACAGGAGAAAAAAATATATGAATATACTAACAACAGTTGCAAAACTACTCACATTCAAATTGACAAGAAATCAAATGCTTCAATTTGAAAAGAAACATTTAATTGCAGGAATAATAGGGACTTGGATTGTTGGAATGGGAAGATATTGGGATGATAAAGGAGCAAATATAATTCAACATGTAGGACTTGGTTCTGTAATTTACATATTTGTTTTAGCTGCTTTTATTTGGCTTATTTTAAAGCCATTTTATTTGGAAAATTGGAGTTATTTTACTGTTCTTACTTTTATAAGTCTTACTTCTTTTCCAGCAATTTTCTATGCAATACCAGTAGAAAGATTCTTTTTAGTATCTACCGCAAATAGTATGAATGTATGGTTCTTAGGAATTGTTGCCATTTGGAGACTTTGCTTATTATATTATTTTTTGAAATATTTTACCAAAATAAGCCCAGGAAATATTTTTACAGTTACGTTTATGCCAATTTGTTTAATAATAACTGTTCTTACAACTTTAAATTTACATAAAGTAGTTTTTGAAGTAATGAGTGGAATAAGAAATCCATCACCTCACGACAGTTCTTATATGTGGCTTATGTTTCTAACAGGTATCTCAATCATTTTATCTCCCTTTTTATTAATTGCTTATGGAGTTGGAATTTATCTGCGACACAAGAAAAAGTAAATATACAGTTACTATTGTTAAAGCTGGCTGCGCAAACTTTAAAAGCATAGAAATTATTTTTAAAGCATTATCCTTCCGTTTTTATATATTTAAAAGTAAAAATGTGCATAAATAATATAATAAAATATTGATATATATTTAATTTAAATCTTACCTTAGCCGCCCAATTAAATTTTACCTTTTAACCCTTCAGCCTTGTTAGTAGTGGCTATCTTTTATAGCAATGGAAATCGTTTTGCATGGCATTAAACACTCGACCTATATTTTGGCTTTATTAAATTCTACTAACTAAGATAAATGTTATGATTTTGTTTTTTTAATACCCATACGCTTTGTATTTGCTATTGAAATAAACGCCCCACCAATTCGTGCCTTACATAAACACCTCTTGTCTGCGCCGCTAAGTACAACTAAACGCACTATCTATGCCTGCGTAATGGCAGAGAAATATTTATTACTTAAATAAAACTATATGAAATAAAAAGAAATTTCGTACCAGTATGTAATGCTGTAATTTAATTTTCTCACACAATAAACTATAATTTATGAATTATCAACCAAGCAACGGGCATTCAGATGCACTCATGGAACCCAATTCCACATCTTCTGTAGCCATGCCTGTTATTAAAAAAGCAAAAAAAACAAATCTTCCGAAAGAAGAAAAAAAAGAAGACTTTTCAGATGATTATTTTTCCACTGTAGATCAAGAAGAAATGAGAAACGCCATGTTGGAAGAAGAGGCTAGAATGGAATCCGATGATGCAGATGCTGTACTTCCAATCCCACCTATTCCATTTCCTATTATTAAAAACAAAGTTTTTGGGAGATACCGTGGGCAATTGGGCAATTTTGAAGTAGAGCTTAGGGTAGATATTGATGGCAATAAAGCACTACAAAAAATAAGTGGTGATTATTATGCTATTTCTGGTCAAACCAAATCTTACTTTGGATCTTTTCTTGCAGACAGCCTTGCCACTAGTATTTTAAATGGCGTTATCACCATTACTGGCACTGCATCTACCACATGGGCTACCTCGTATAAAAAATTAAAAATTGTAATAAAACAAACAGGAATTTTTCAACCGCTTGCGCCTGCATTATTGCAATGGTATCACATAACTACCAATGCACCTGGCGCTATGTATGTATGCAATAATTTTAGCAGGGCATATAGAACTGTAAGGTTGGAGCAAGATCGTACTGCAGGAGTAGTTCCTTTTATTTCTTACAACACTGGTGTATTACCATCTGGTGGTGTACCAAGAGTGCTTAGTGTAAATGGCACTTATACAGAGGCTGGCGTGGAAATGATTACCTCTGGTATTAGCAATGTTGTACCAATGGCCATTGCTGGGCCTGATGCAAAATGGACAAATGCAGAATTGCACAACGCTATGATCAATCATTTTAGCTTGTATCAAAACACACCTGCATGGAACGTTTGGTTACTACACGCATACGAACATATTAATGGACCAGGTTTGTATGGTATTATGTTTGATCAACTTGGTTTGCAACGTCAAGGTGCTGCAGTATTTTATAGAGGCATTGGAGGCGCATCGGCAGAGCAACAAAGATTGCAATTGTACACTTGCACACACGAATTAGGTCATTGTTTTAATTTGTTGCATTCATGGCAAAAAAGTTTAGCTACACCGCCAAAACCAAATATTCCAAGTTCATTATCGTGGATGAATTATCCTTGGGGTTATCCTGGCGGACCTGCAGCTTTTTGGAGCCATTTCAATTTTCAATTTGATCCTACTGAACTTACTCATATTCGCCATGGATTTAGGAATAACGTAATAATGGGTGGAAATCCATTTACAGTAGGCTCATCGTTACAGGATATAGGTGGTATGTTTGAAGACAATATTGAAAATACTACCAATCTTGAATTGGAGTTGGAAGCAAAAAAAACATACCTACTTGGCGAGCCAGTAGTGTTAGAAACAAAATTGAAAACGACAAGCACCAAAAACAATAGGGTAATAAGCAGCTTGCATGCTAATTATGGTTTTGTTACCATTGGTATAAAAAAACCTGGTGGCGAAAAAATAGTTTATGAGCCACTTGCAGAAATGTGTATTGAACCAGAACACGTTATTTTAAACAATGAAAATCCAGGCGTGTATGAAAGTTCTTACATTGGATTTGGTAAACAAGGATTTATTTTTGACCAAGTGGGTACATATCAAATACGTGTAGTGTATTATCACGAAGATGGCTCTAGGATTGTGTCTGACACATTGCAACTTAGGGTAAAGAGCCCTGTGAGCCAGCAAGATGATGAGATAACAGAATTGTTTCTTCAAGAAGAAGTGGGTTACTTACTTGCGTTTATGGGATCGGATGCGCCATACCTCAAAAAAGGCAATGATGCATTAAATTTGATAAACGAAAAATTTAAAGATCATCCGCTTAATGTGTATGCGCAATTTATAAAAGGTGTAAATGCACAACGCACTTTTAAAACAATTACACCAGAAAAAACACTGGAAGTAAGAACACCAAATTTTGCAAATGGTGAGGCATTGCTTAAGGAGGTATTTGATAAATCTAAAGCTGGTAAAGGGTTAGATAATATAAGCGTTAATCAAACTATGCAAATTCTTGCCAAAGCATATCAGCGGGAAGGAAATATGAAAGCTGCAGAAGCTACAGTGAAGAGTTTAGTAGATTTTGTTAATACATTACCTATAAGAAAAGAAGTGAAAGAAATGGTAGTTAAAAAAACAACCGCAATACTAGCACCAGAAAAAGAAGACAAAAATACAGAAGATAGAGATGAAAGAAATAGATGAAGGTTTCATTTAAAGATAAAGGCAGTTGTAATTCAACTGCCTTTATTGTTTAATACTTTTCTTCAATTTTTGTTATTACAAATGGCGCCCCAGCCCACAACTCTTCTAATTTTGTTTCTTTTACATTTCCACTAAAAACAATTTTTGTTCCGTTTTTTTGCAATCTAACTGGAAGGTTACAAGGTAATAGTTGTGTACTGTCTCCATTGTAACGAATGCCATAATTTACATTGTCAATTAAAAAGATTTCTCCTTCTTTTTTGTCAACTGTGTTTATGGTTTTGCGATCTGGATAACAATCTTTTTCATTTAGCTCCGCAGCTTTATAAGCGTGCTTTTTATCAGGATTACTCATGGTACAACCAATTAAAATGGTGAAAAATAGTAAGGCTTTATACATTCTTAAATATACGAATTATTTTTCATATGAACAAAAAATGCGAGTAGAATTTTTGAAATGTGAAAAATAAAATGGGGGAGTGGTTTTTTGGCAATGTAAATTTAATGACAGCTTTTCTCTGAATAATTATTTTTTATAAACCACTCTTTACTTTTGAAACCGATTCAGATGCTTAAAATATTTTTTGTGCTGCATTTAAATTTTAATTAAAAGTGATACCACATTATTATAGACTTTAAGTCAGAAAATTCGTTCTCAAAGTTGTTACCTCAAATTTTAAGGTTATTAAAAATTATTTATTAATAGAGAGATTTTTATTCTTCATTAACAGATTTTTATTCATTGTTCTATACTAATCTGTACTACTCAATGTCATAAAAATTTATTAGAATAATGACGCCTAACAAAAAAATATTTTAGTAAGTGTAAAAAGAAACGTTACATTTGTATATCTATGTTTTATAAGCATTTAGATGTATATTTATAATAACAAATTTAAAAAAATGAAAACAATTTTTCTTTTTCTATTTTCCCTAGTTATTAGCATAAACATTACTGCACAAAATGTAGGAATAAATACTACTACTCCCAACAGCTCGGCAGTGCTCGATGTAAATTCAAATTCCAAAGGCTTTTTGCCGCCAAGAATGACAACTTTTCAACGAGATGCAATTGTAACACCTGCGCCAGGATTAATTATTTACAATACTAGTAACAATAGCATAGAAACCTGGAATAGCTTTAAATGGATTAGCCTATTACCAGTAGCAATCAACGCAGGCGACATGCTTTATTGGAATGGAACAGCTTGGGTAATATTGCCAAAAGGAGATGCTGGGAAAGTATTGAAAACAGATGCTTCTGGAATACCTACTTGGTCAACGTCGACGGGAGCTTCGTCTGGCGGAAAAACATATTTAATTTTATCTGGCAATATTACCAATGCTGAGGCGGCAACCAAAATTGCAAATGAAACAGGGCCAAATACACAGTTTGTAAGTATAGTTAACACAAGTGTTTTAACCTCTGTAGATTTTAGTGGCTTAACAGAGCTCGAAGAAGTAAAAATAGAAGGCAACATGGCTTTAACTTCTGTAACGGCTAATACACTAAATAAATGTTTGGGAGATTTTTTTATTCAGACAAATCCAAATTTGACATCGCTTTCCTTTTCTCAATTATACTAATTTGCTTTAATAATTCCGATTTGCTATCTTTGAGTAACCAAAAATATTTTTATGGCTTACTCAATAGATTTAACTCCAAAGGAAATTGTT
>JAYTLA010000029.1:0-15590 GCA_043729825.1 Ferruginibacter sp. | reverse complement strand
TGCAAACACGCCTACGCAATGGTGCGGACCAAAATTGGTAACCTTTACCAATCAAACAACCAACGCAGCGGCTATACAAAATTACACTTGGACTTATGGCGATGGTACTGCAAATGGAACAACTGTTTTGAGTCCTACACATTTGTATGCATACTCGGGTACATACAATGTAAAATTGTATATGGAAACTATTAATGGTTGTTTTGATGATACAACGATTGTGGCTGCGGTAAAAATTGATTCTATTCCTAAAGCAACCATAAACGGCGCAGCAGTGTTTTGCTTAAAACCTGCATCACGAGTAGCTTTCACGAGCAGCATCGTTACTCAAAACCCTATTGTAAAATACAGATGGTATATTGATAATGCAATGGTAGGTACCGCAAATAATTTGGATATTGATTACAGAACGCCGGGCACACATACTGTAAGTTTGTATGTAGAAACAAGTAAAGGTTGTAGCGATTCTACTTCTAAATCTTTTATTGTGGATAGTGTTGTTGCAAAATTTGCAAATCTTCCTGTACAATTTTGCGGACCAAAATTGGTAACATTTACAAACCAAACCACACAGTTTGCGGCTACGCAAAGTTTCTATTGGAGCTTTGGCGATGGCTCTCCTTTGGAAACAACCAACCTAAATCCACAACATTTATATGCATACACAGGCACATACGATGTGAAGCTTTACATGCAAACCATCAATGGTTGTTTTGCAGATACAACAATGATTGCTGCTGTGAGAATAGATTCTATACCTACCGCAAAAATTACTGGAAATGCATTAGAATGCTCACCTGGCAATTATTCTTACTCAAGTGCAACGTCCATTTCTCAAAATCCAATTACTATTTACCAATGGAAAGTAGATGGCAATATTGTGGCTACAACGCCTAATTTAAATTACAATTTCAATGCTGGCACTCATACGATATACTTAAAAATAAAAGCAAGTACAGGTTGTGAAAAAGATACAACTAAAATAATAAAAATTGATTCACTTGTATCCGCATACAATATTCCAGCTCCAATTAAATGTGGCGTCCCTTCTACCATTACATTTAATAATACAGCTTATGCTCAGTTTGGTATCACAAATTATTTATGGAATTTTGGGAACAGTTCTACATTAAACAATAGCTTACCAAACCCAACAAGCACGTACACTGCAACAGGTGTTTATCCAATAAGTTTAAATATAACTTCTGCAACTGGTTGTACATTAACAAGCCCACAACTAAACAATGTTACCATTTATGCTGCACCAACTTTAGCCATAACGGGCCCTGCAAGTGCATGTGCAAATACTTCATTAAATTTTATAGGAAGTGCGGGCGGAACTGGGGATCAGGTGATAAGCAAAGAATGGCGTGTAAATAATGTAGTAGTTGGAACTGCCGACAGTTTAAATTATTTATTTACAACAGCAGGTACTTATACTGTTACTTTTAATGTAAAAACACAATACGGCTGCGATGTTACTTTCCCAAAAACGGTAATTATAAATCCTCTACCAATACCAAATGCTGCACCACAAGTAGCATCTATATGTTTGGGTAGTTCAATACCATTAAGTGCACAGTCTGGTACAATTTACAGCTGGACATCACCGGTTAGTACAAGTGGCATTTTAAATCCAGGTTCTCCAAGTACATCTGTTTTACCAACTACCATTGGCGATATTAAATACTATGTGTTAGTTACAAACCAATTTGGTTGCAAAAAAACAGATAGTGTTTTAGTAAAAGTACAACAGCCAGTAAACCTTACGAAGTCGCCAGATGTAACTATTTGTGAAAAAGCAAGTACACAACTTGCAGCAAATGGGAATACAAATACATTTAAATGGAGCCCTAGTACGGGTTTGAATGATTCAACACTTCGTAACCCAATAGCTACCCCTGCTCAAACTACAAACTATAGAGTTGTAGCATATAGCAATAATGTTTGTAAAAATGATACAGGCTTTGTACTCGTTACCATTCAACCTACTCCTACCGTAAATGCAGGTGCTGATGTAAATGCAATAGGAGGATCTACTGTTCAATTAAATGCTACAACATCTTCTTCTGTTAGCAGTTATACTTGGACACCATCCAGTAAATTAAGTTGCACCAATTGCCCTAACCCACAATTTATAAATGTAGATAAAACAACTACGTTTAAAGTAAATGTATTTACACAATATGGTTGTACCAATTATGATGAAGTAACGGTATTCGTACTTTGTGGCAAAGGCGCTATTTATATTCCAAGTGCATTTACACCAAATGGCGATGGTAAAAATGATCGTTTTTCTGTACTAGGATATGGCGTAGGAAAAGTAAAAAGTTTTACAGTGTATGATCGCTATGGGCAAATTGTTTTTCAAAGAAAAGATTACACCCCTACGCAAGGCGATAAAATAAATAGTTGGGATGGAAAAGTGAAGGGATTAGATGTTACGATATCAACAACATTTGTCTATGTAGCAGAGGTATCTTGCGATGGCGGCGAGTCGTTTATTTTGAAGAATACAGTAATATTAGTTAGATAAATTTATTATAATTTAATATGCCGACAATTTTAACTATTTATGGATTTAGATTTTTTTTCTATAGTAGCGAACATTTACCGATTCATATACATATAGAAAAAGCTGATAAAACTGCTAAATTCAATTTAGAACCAATTGAATTGGTTAAATCTAGAAAATTTAATGCAGCAGAACTAAAACAAATCCGTAATTTAGTAGAAGAAAATGTTGAATTCTTTAAAACAAAATGGAATGAGTATTTTAACAATCAATAAATCGCATGTAGCTACCGATGTAAATTTTACTGAGGAAAAAATGATTTTAATAATTGAAGATGGAAGAGAATTATCTATTCCATTAGAATGGTTTCCAAGGCTAAGAAGTGCTACTAAAGAGCAATTATTGAATTGGAGATTTATCGGTGGTGGAGAAGGTATTCATTGGGCAGATATTGATGAGGATATTTCAGTGGAAAACCTACTAGATTAATTTTTTGTACGATTTATTTTATTAAACTTTATTATGCTTTACTGTAACTTGCACATAATCTTTTATGCAAGTTTCTCTCACCATTATCAAATACCCAAATCGTTTTATTCCCTTTGCTTTTTTTGCAATGGCTTTGCACCGTTTTCCATTATGGCGGCACAAAAATATTTCTTTTTATAAATTGATGGGCACTGGTAAAAATGGCACGTTTGATAAGCGCCCCGATTTTAATCAATGGGCAATAATGGCTGCACATGTAGGCGAGATAAAGGATACGAATATTGAAAACCTTTACGGGAAATTTATTGCCAAATGGTTTCGTATCTTTAAATGCGAAATAAAAACATACATATTAGAACCCATTGAAAGCCACGGCACATGGGATAATAAAAAACCATTTGGTATATTGCCTGCCAAGTCTGATTACGAAGGAAAAATAGCCGTAATTACTCGTGCTACTATAAAATTGAATAAATTAAAATACTTTTGGCAAAATGTACCACCAGTTGCAGAGAAAATGAATAAGGCAAAAGGTTTTTTAACTTCGTACGGCATTGGAGAAATACCTTGGATAAAACAAGCCACGTTTAGCATATGGGAAAGCAAGGAAGACATGAAAAACTTTGCGTACGGTATGAAAGAACATGCAGAAGTCATAAAAAAAACAAGACAACAAAAATGGTATAGTGAGGATATGTTTACGAGGTTTAGGGTGGTTGAAAAGGGTTAGAGGTTTAGACAGTTTAGAAGTTTAGTTAGTTTATTTATTAATGGGTTTCTAATTTAATGGGTAATCTAAACTTCTAAACCTTCTAAACTTCTACATTGTAACGTAAGAAAGCCATACTAATTACTAAACGATTAATAAAATGAGTTTATGAAAAATATTAAATTGATAGAAGTACCATCGGAAATTGGTGCTGGTACACGTGGTGCAAGTTTGGGTGTGGATGCTATTAAAATTGCTGCATTAGATTTTATGAGTAATTTCTTTGTACATTTTCCTTCGGAGAAAGTAGAGGTAGAAAATAATTTGTTATTTGAGCCCATAAAATCGCCTTATGCAAAGCGAATACAAGGTGTGGTGAGCATGTACGAGAAAGTAAGCCAAGCGGTATGTGAAACGATAAAAGGAAATTTTTTTCCGGTTGTATTGAGTGGCGACCACAGTAATGCTGGTGGCACCATTGCTGGGATAAAAATGGCAAAACCAAAAAGTAAACTTGGTGTTATTTGGATAGATGCGCATGCAGACTTACATACTCCATACACTACTCCATCTGGTAATATGCACGGTATGCCATTATCTACAGCTATTGCAGAAGATAACATAGAAAGTGCAGCACACGAGGTAGATGAAAAAACTGCCACTATGTGGAATCAATTAAAGAGCATCGGAAAAATTCATCAAAAAGTACTACCAGAAGATATTGTTTTTATAGCCCTGCGTGATTATGAAAAAGAAGAAAAGTTTTTGATAGAAAAATATGGCATGAAAGTCATCACAACTGCCGAAGTGCGAAGAACAGGTGCTGAAAACGTCTGTAGGAAGGCATTGCGCCACTTAAGTGACTGCACAGATATTTATGTAAGTTTTGATGTAGATAGCCTTGACTCTGTAATAAGTCGTGGTACAGGAACGCCTGTGAGCAATGGTTTAAAAGAAAGAGAAGCTGAAGATTTGATTAGTAAATTTATGCAAAACAGAAAAATATGTTGCTTTGAAATAACAGAAGTAAACCCCACGCTAGATAAAGAAAACTTAATGGCAGAAATAGCTTTTAATATTTTGCAGCGTAGTGTAAATGTGTTAATGATGAATTAAACAAAATATGCCTACTAAAAACGGATGCCAACTCTCTAAAAGTTGGCATCCGTTTTTAAATTCGATTGTTATAAATTATAAACCAAATTGATCACCTGCAATGGCAGATTTTTTTCCTGCAAGTGATGGATCTAATTCAATAGCTTTATTACACATATTTTGACCCTTATCTTTTTTGCCTAATTTTATAAAAGCAAGACCTGCTTGATATAATGCCTTGCCGTCTCTTGGATCTATTTCTAATAATTTTTGGCAATAATCTAATGTGCGTTCATATTGCTTTTGCGTATATAAAATTTGAGCAAGTTCTCTAAGTATTTCTTTATTTCCTTTACGTTTAAAAATTTCTAATATTTTTTCTTCCCCTTTTGCAAATTGACCACTATAAATTAAAGCATAACCATAGTTCTCATTATAATCATTATTTACATTGTACCCATTTTTTGCAGCTAGTTCATAAGTGGTTACCGCTTCTTTATAATGATTTTGACTAAAATAAAGCAAGCCAAGCTCATACGCCCAAGATGGTTTTTCTGGATTCAGTTCTACCGCTCTCACAAAATATGGAACAGCTTTGCGTTCCAATTCTACTTCAATA
Source organism: Ferruginibacter sp. (assembly GCA_043729825.1). Taxonomy (GTDB): domain Bacteria; phylum Bacteroidota; class Bacteroidia; order Chitinophagales; family Chitinophagaceae; genus Ferruginibacter. The sequence continues at coordinate 10,163 of JAYTLA010000029.1, read as the reverse complement.
TAATTTTTTGCTAGCGTATAGTTTGCTTCGGCATCGGCAGGATTTTTAGAAAGAGCTGCCATTAAATATCTTTCTGCATCCACGTAGTTTTCTTTCTTAAAATTAGAAATACCTAATATTCGGGTAGAATTTTCGCATGATGGGCATTTTTTTGCAAATTCTATCGCTTTATCCCATTGTCTAAAATCAAAAAAAACGGTGGAAAGTTCTTTTATTACTTCTGTATTAGATGGCTGTAATTCGTATGCCTTTAAAAAATTAGTTTTTACTTTATCCGTTTTACGTAAAAAATTATTTACATGCCCATTTTGTATATATGCTTCGGTGTAAGATTTATCAAAAGCAATGGCTTTTTCAAAATAAGTAGATGCTATTAGATAATGCTTGGCAGTTTTTTCATCCATTCCTTTTTTAAAGTAAAACTCGGCACTATCCGAAGAGTTTACTGCGAATGAATCAGTTACAGCAAAAAAAGTAATAATAGTAAAGATTTGTTTCATAAAGTAACTTTGGCAATTATTATACCACTATCGTATAACTACTACACTAAACGCTGGTATATTCAGTTTTAGTATGTTTATTTTTTTCTTTTTATCCACAGGTTCAATCAAAATATTAGTATTCATATTGTTTCCGCTGCCCCAAAAGCAGGTAGAGTCTGAGTTTAGCACCTCTTTCCAAGCCGTTTTACCCTTCAAAATAATCTCCCAATTATTATAATAATTATTTGAAACATTCAAAATTACAATAATATCTTTCTTTCTATCACTACAAATCCTTCGAAAAACCATTACACCCTCTAGTGAATGTGATAAATCTTCCCATTTAAACCCCTTTTTGTCAAATTGCCACTCATAAAGAGCTGATTCTGTCCTGTAAAGATAGTTTAATTTTCTCACATACTCTTGCATTCCGCTGTGTGCTGGATATTGTAATAACTCCCATTGCAATTCGCTATCGTAATTCCATTCATTTGTTTGTGCAAATTCATTACCCATAAAATTGAGCTTTGCACCCATATGCAAGTACATGCATCCATACAACAATCGCAGGTTGGCAAATTTTTGAAACTCATCGCCTGGCATTTTGTATAACATTGGGCTTTTGCCATGTACAATTTCATCATGACTTAGTGGCAACATAAATTTTTCATCGAAAAAATACATCATGCTAAATGTAAAATCGTTTTGCGATTTTTTTCTTTTGTTCCAATCTTTTTTAAAATACTTAAAAGAATCGTGCATCCAACCCATCATCCATTTCATACCAAAACCAAAGCCACCTTTATTTATAGGCTTTGTAATACCAGACCAATCAGAAGCTTCTTCGGCAATGGTTTGTACACCCTCAAATTCTCGATAAACCATTGCATTAAAATCTTGCAAAAACGAAATGGCTTCTTCGTTATCGTTTCCACCTTTTGCATTTGGCTCCCACTCTCCTTCTGCCCTACTAAAATCTAATCGAATTATAGAATTTACGGCATCCACCCTTAATCCATCCAAATGATAATGTTGTAACCAAAAATGTGCACTGCTTAGCAAAAACGAACGCACTTCTCCCCGTTTATAATTAAAAATATAACTGTTCCAATCTTTATGAAAACCCTTTCGCATATCTGCATACTCATATGTATGTGTGCCATCAAACATATATAACCCATGCGCATCTGCGGGGAAATGCGATGGCACCCAATCTAATATTACGCCAATATCATTTTTGTGCAGTTCATTTATAAGATTCATCAATTCTTGCGGCGTGCCGTACCGAGATGTAGCTGCAAAAAAACCAGTGCATTGATACCCCCAACTTCCATCGTAAGGAAATTCTGTAAGTGGCATAAACTCTATATGCGTGTAACCCATTTCTTTTACATATGGCACTAATCTTTCTGTAATTTGATTATAGGAATTGAAAATATTGGGCTTATCTTTTTGAGGACGCATCCAACTTCCCAAATGTACTTCATACACACTCCATGGTGCAGCAAGCGAGTTATTGTATTTTCGTTTTTGCATCCAATCATTATCGGTCCAATGATGATGTAGGTTTTTTGTAATGGATGCTGTGCCCGGTCTCAGTTCGCAATAATTTCCGTATGGGTCTGCCTTAAACGTTTCTATACCATCAAACCCTTGTATTTGATATTTGTACAAAGCACCTTCTGGCAAACGAGGAATAAACCCTTCCCAAATGCCTGACTTATCGAGCCGCACAAAAAGTGGATGCAAATTATTTTTCCACCCATTAAACTCTCCTATTACACAAACGGCCGTTGCATTAGGCGCCCATAGAGCAAAATAATATCCATCTTCATTCAATATATGTAAAAAGTGGCTTCCAAATTTTTCGTGCCCGTTAAACATTTTTCCTTCTTGAAAAGCAACAATATCTTCATCAGAAAAAAATGAATAATTCCAGACCATTTTTGTGGTATCAATAAAATTATCGTCTTCGTATGCCATTCGTATCTATAATTATACCGTTTGTAATTTACTTTTATACATAAAATTAATGATTGTTAAATTTGTGGCATTAATAATATCATTTATTAACTAATGCTCACTTGTATGAATCAAAAAATTTCACTTCTAATTGCCTTTACATTTTCTACTTTATTTGCGGTAGCGCAAAATGCAACTGTAACTGGAATTGTAAAAGATACCTCTACAAAAGTTAATGTAAAAAATGCTGTTGTATCTCTACTCTCTCCTAAAGATAGTATTTTAAAAGCGTTTACCCGTGTAAAAGAAGATGGTTCGTACAGCCTAAAAAATGTGAAACAAGGTAAATACATTATTTCTGTATCGCACCCTACTTTTGGAGAATATGTAGATGATATAGAAGTAAAATCTGCAAACGAAACATTAGGCCCAATTGCATTAACCACCAAGAGCAAATTATTGGCAGAAGTAATTGTAAGAAGTGGTAGTCCTATTCGTATAAAAGGCGATACGACTATTTATACAGCAGATAGTTTTAAAGTAAGTGCCAATGCAAATGTAGAAGAGTTATTGAAAAAAATGCCAGGTATACAAGTGGACAAAGATGGCAAAATAAAAGCGATGGGGCAAACAGTAGAAAAGGTATTAGTAGATGGTGAAGAATTTTTTGGTGATGACCCTGGCATGGCCGTAAAAAATTTGCGTGCCGATGCGGTAAAAGAGGTACAGGTATTCGATAAAAAAAGTGAACAAGCAGAATTTACAGGAATAGATGATGGTAAAACCAAAAAGACCATCAATCTAAAACTAAAAGAAGATAAAAAGAAAGGATACTTTGGAAAGATAGACTTGGCGGGTGGTTTATTGAAAGGAAAGGACCCAAGATTTAATGATAATATTTTGTTGAGCTCATTTAAAGGGAAAAGAAAGCTAAGTGCATTTTTATTGAACGGAAATACTGGGCAAGATGGATTGAACTGGCAAGATGAACAAAAATATGGAGATAATGAAAATATGGTAATGGATGAAGAAAGTGGGTTTAATTATTTTAGTAGAGGTGGTAGCCAAGATGAAGAGCCAATGATAGAACCTCAAAATGGATTTATTACCAATGTTAATGCAGGATTGCAATACAGCAACAAATGGAATAACAATAGCAATTTAAATTTTTCACCGAAGTATAATAGCCAACGTTATAACAATAATAAAACAGAATATTCACAAACACTCTTTGATATGGGTGTATTAAATGCAAACTCAAATAAGAATACATTCATAAATAGAAACAATATAAAACTTAAGGCCTCCTATGAAATAAAATTTGATTCAGCTAATACTCTAAAATTAACTGCGAAATCAAATTTCTACAATACAGAAAGCAGAGAAATTAGTAGTGGTTTAACTACAGGCAACGATAATATATTCGTAAACAGTTTTAATAAAAATTTTCAGACCAATAGCGATAAACAAGCCTATGGATTAAATGCAGTATTAAAACATAAATTTAATAAAGCAAGAAGAACACTATCATTAACATCAGATTTGAGCATATTAAATACGGATGGTACCAATAATTTAAAATCGAACAATCTTATAGAGTTATTTGGTTTGCTAAGAAACTTGCCTATTAACCAACAAAAAGATTTTGATAAGTCAACAACCAATTTTTCTAATAAACTTGTTTATACAGAACCACTGAGCAAAACATTTGCTTTGGAATTGGCTTATCAATTAAGCATAAACCAAGGCAGAAATAATCAAACAACTTTAAATTATGATAGTGTAACAGAAAAATACAATGACAAAGTAGATACCTTATCAAACCAATTTAGACAAAAGATTTTACAACAAATACCTTCTGCCAAAATAAATTATTCGTTTAAAAAAATTAAAGCAAATGTTGGTGCAGGTTTAAGTTTTATTAATTTTGATTTAAAAGACCTTAGTTCTAGTATTACTGCCAAGAGGAGTTATACAAACTTTAACCCAACAGCAAATCTTACTTACACGTATAAATCTAACCACAGTTTTTCTGTAAACTATAGTGGTACTACAAGGCAGCCAACCATTGACCAATTGCAACCGCTTAGAAACAACAATGATCAGTTTAATCTATATATAGGTAATCCCGATTTAAAACCATCATTTACCAATAGCTTTTCTATAAATAATTATGGATACAATTTTGTAAAAGACCTATGGATATATCAATCATTGTCTCTTAGTGCTGTAAATAATGCAATTTCAAATAACAGAGTAACAACCATAGCTACAGGAGAAACAAAAACACAACCCATAAATACCAACGGAAATATCAACCTAAACTTTTGGGGTGGATTGGGCTTTAAAGCAAAAAAAATAAATACCAGATTTGGGTTAAACCTAAATACAGGTTTTAACAGATATGTAAACTTTATCAATAATGAAAAAAACATATCTGATAATACTAATACAGGAATAAATTTTAATGTAAATAAATCGAAAGATAAAAAATATGATATAAGTTTTAGTTGGGCGCCAAATTATAATGTACAAAAAACGACACAGCGCAAATCTCCAACTAAATATTTTACTACCAATACTGGTGTTAATGCTACTATTTATTATAAAAAAGTTTGGTCAATAAATACAGAATATGATTTAAATACTCGACAAAAAACTGCACAAGCTCCAAGCTTTACCAATCATATTTTGAACGCAAGACTTCAACGTACTTTTAAAAAAGATGAATATACCGTTTATTTTAGTGCAAGAGATTTGTTGAACCAAAATATCGGCATTGACAGAAATTTTAGTGACTTTGGATTTACAGAAACAAGAAACGATAGGTTACAAAGGTATTTCATGCTTGGCTTTACTTGGAACTTTAAAAACAAAGCAGCTACAAAAAAATAATTAAAAAACGTTAAAAGTATTAATATGAAAAAAATAATTATAGCAAGTATGATATATTTATTTACAGCAAACTATACCAAAGCACAACAAGTATTTATTGATAAAGCCAATATTGAGTTTGAAGTAAAATCGAACACCAAAAAGAATATGGGTAGTGGAAACTGGGCAGAGCAAATGGGTGATAAATTACCAACTTTTAAAACAGAGTATTACAATTTTACTTTTGCCGATAATAAGAGTATATACAAGTTTGATAGACTAGCGGAAAAAGAAAAATACCCTGATTGGATGCGCAGCGAAAATAAAAACAGTTGGTTTACAGATTATACAACTGGCAAACAAAGCATAGAAAAAGATTTGATAGGCTCTATGTTTAATATTGAAGATAGTATGCCAAAACTAGAGTGGCGTATTATAAATGAGAACAGGGTGATAGCAGGTTTTAACTGCAAAAAAGCGGTTACAAAAATATTTGATAGTGTATATGTGTTTGCTTTTTATACAGATGAAATAATGATTTCGGGTGGTCCAAATTCTATAAACGGATTGCCAGGTATGATAATGGGTTTAACCATACCAAGGCTTTTCACTTCATGGATAGCTACTAAAGTTTCTGTGAATGGAGTGGATGCAAGTATTATAAAACCTGCAGTAGCAAAAAAAGCTTACAACAACGAATCACTAAAAAAGTTTATTACGGAGCGAACAAGTGAATGGTGGCAAGGCGATGATGCTACGGATGATCAAAAGCAACAGAAGGCAAGGTTTATTTGGGGGATGTTGATGTAGAGGTGAGATTTTTAGATTTTAGATATTAGACTGTACAAAAACACGATTACAATTGAGCAGAGAATATATAGTGCAATAAAAAGCAGCCCCATTTGGCTGCTTTTTATTAATATTATTTTGCAATTCCCCTACAACTCAAACCCATCCGCTATCATAGCCCCTTTCTTTATAACCACAATTCCATCTTTTATTACAAACAAAGAATGGTCACTATCAGGCAAATGGTTACCTCCATTTATTTTTACATTATTGCCAATGCGGCAATCTTTATCTGCTATTACATTTTTCAATTCGCAGTTATCGCCAATACCAACTTTAGGAATCCCTCTTTCAAAATTGTGCGCTATTTCTGCAATGGTTTCATAAAAATCGCTGCCCATAATGTAGCAGCTTTCTAAAACAGTTCCTGCTCCTATCCTACTTCTTATACCAATTACCGAATTGGATATTGATTTTGCATGAATAATACAACCCTCAGCAAACAACGATTGTGTTACTGTTGTACCACTAATTTTTGCGGGCGGTAGCGTACGAGAGCGTGTGTAAACTTTTTGGTTGCTATCAAATAAATTAAATGGAGGAATATCTAATGTAAGTGCTAGATTCGCTTCAAAGAAAGAATAAATGTTTCCAATATCTGTCCAATACCCGCCATATTGATAACTAATTACTTTGTATTTGTTAATAGAGTCTGGTATAATTTCTTTACCAAAATCTGTAGCATCTTTTTTTTCTTCTCCCAACAAACTAAACAATACTTTTCTGCTGAAAATATAAATACCCATCGATGCTAAATAGTTTCTTCCTGCAGCTTGCATTTCCGCACCTGTATTGCTTTCCCACTTAGGCAACAATGAAGCAGCTGGTTTTTCTATAAATGATGTAATGGTATTGTTTGCATCTGTTTTTAGCAATCCAAATTCTGTAGCATCTCTTGCTTCTACTGGTATAGTAGCAATGGTAATATCTGCACCTGCAGTTTTATGGTTGTCTATCATTTCTGCAAAATCCATTTGATACAATTGGTCGCCACTTAAAATTAATACATACTCAAAATCATTTTTTTCGATATGCTTTAACGACTGGCGCACTGCATCTGCCGTGCCTTGAAACCATCCCAAACTATCTGGCGTTTGCTCCGCTGCTAATATATCTACAAAGCCGCTACTAAAACCACTAAACTGATACGTGTTTTTTATATGCTTATTTAGCGATGCAGAATTGTATTGCGTGAGGACAAACATTCTGTTGATATTACTATTTATACAATTAGAAATGGGGATATCCACCAATCTGTATTTTCCTGCAATAGGCACAGCAGGCTTGCTCCTTGTGGCAGTAAGCGGATATAACCTACTGCCCGATCCGCCACCTAAAATTACTGCTACTACTTCTTTAGTTTTCATACATTTATTTTTTTGCTTCGTTATACAAATTAAGATATTGTTGTGCACTTACCGTCCAACTATTATCAATTTCCATCATTGTTTTTCTTATTTGTTTCATTTTATTTTTATCGGCATACAATTCAATAGCACGCTGTATAGAAATATCAATATCGGTAAGCGATGCATTGTTGCAACATAAACCATATCCATTTTCTTCATCAATATCTATTACCGTATCTCTCAATCCTCCTGTTCGTCGTACTATTGGCACAGTACCATATCGCATGGCGTACAATTGATTTAAACCGCAAGGCTCTACTCTACTTGGCATCAATAAAAAATCGGCGCCAGCATACATGAGGTGACTCAGTTTTTCGTTGTACGAAATTTGTGTATTATAATATCCAACAAAATCATTTTGCATATTTGTTAATGCATATTCTACTGCTGGATCGCCACTGCCTAAAATTAAAAAATTTAATTTACCTGGATAATTTGTCAATGCATTTTTAATAGCATCTGGCAAAAGGTCAGCAGCTTTTTCTCCCACCAATCTTCCAATAAATACAATCAATGGTAATTTAATATCTAAATGAAAATCTTTACAAAGTTTTTTCTTGTTCAATGCTTTTCCTTCTTCCACATCTTTCACTCCATAATTATCTAGTATGTATGTATCTTTTTCAGGATTCCATACTTTATAATCAATTCCATTTATTATACCACTACACTTTGCATATTCAGTGCGAAACAAAGGTTCTAGGCCATTTGCATCATCCATTAATTCTTTCATATAACCCGGGCTTACTGTATTTACTTTATCTACTGTTTTAATGCCACAAGCCAAAGGGTTTACCATATTGCTCCAGTCTAGCATTCCCCAGCGCCATGTATTCCATGCAGGTAAGTACACCGCTTTGTCCCAACCCATCCAACCTTGGTATTGTGCATTATGAATGGTAAGCACCGTAGGTATATTTTTTAATTTTGCATAACCAAAACATTCTCTCATCATAAAAGGAATAAGTGCTGTATGATGATCGTGTACATGTACAATATCTGGCAAGTGTTCCCATTTATTTATCCATTCTAATACTGCTATTTGAAATGCTGTAAATCGCTCTGTATCGTCGTCGTAGCCATATACTTTTTCTCTATCAAGCAATCCATTTATGTCCACACAATATAAATCAAAACCAAGTTTGTTTGTTTTTTCTTTGATAATGGTAAAATCAAAATTCATACTGCCCATAGAGAAGTTGCCCTTGTGTACCACATCCCATTCATTATCGTACAAAAATTTTGTACGATACATGGGTACTACCACTTTTGCTGTATGCCCTTGTTTTTGTTGATATTTAGGCAATGTGCCCACCACATCTGCAAGTCCACCTGCTTTTGCCATAGGATAACATTCTGCACTTACGTGAATTATTTCCATTGCTAATTATATAATTTAGAATGAATTTATGAAGTATATTTTGAAACAAGAAACTTATTCATAGAAAATTAATATAGCATAATTTATTTTAAAGCGGAGTGGCTTTATGTTTTCTACCAGTTTGTTCTATTAGAGAAGTATATACATTTCTGTTAAATTATTCAATTTTATTCAAAATACTACAAACAGCATGTATTTTTGTTTCTTAAACAAATAAATATGAAATTAATTTTCCTTTCCTTTTCTTTAATGACTTCCATAGCAGTATTTGCTCAACCAAAAATGGTTAATCAAGCTATAATTACAACTAGTACAAATATTATTGCACCAGAAGAAGATGATGTGTCTCAAATACAACCACAGGGTGAAGGACGTGGTGGAGGTTTTAATTTTAGAAATATGCTAGATGGTGAAATAAAAAGCACTACTTATATAAAAAATGATTTGGTAAAAACCAGTTTTAAATCTGAAACTGCCAAGGGAACTATTTATAGGGATAACGCTGCAAAAGTAACCACTACCATTACAGAAATGATGGGAAACAAGAATGGGGTAAGATCTACTGATGATGACCAAGTAGAAATGAAAAAGAAAATGGATAGTATGATGGCAGAAAGAATGAAGACGGATACGAATATGAGGAGAAGAACTCGAAATGTAGAATTTAAAAACACCATAGCCTATACAGAAGAAACAAAAAAGATTGCTGGCTACAATTGTAAAAAAGCTTACATCATTACCGATAGATTATTGAGAAAAGATTCGTTGGCCGTTTGGTTTACGCCAGATGTAAAGTTCCCAAATGTAGCATCTACTGGTGGTACAAGCAGCCTTGGTATGATGGCTACTTTTTTTGGTGGCGCTCCAAGTTTTGATAAGATAGAAGGTTTTGTAATGATGTACGAAACAAAATTGCCACGTGGAAGAGTAATGGAAGTAAAGGTTACTAAAATAGAATTAGACAAAGAAATAGCTGCTAAAGAATTTGAGATACCAAAAGATATAGAAATAAAAAGCATGAAAGATATGCAAGGCCAAGGTGGTGGTATGAGAATGATAATGGGCGGCAGATAAAAAATATTTTCAATAAAAAAGCGACTCAAATATTGGAGGGCACTGAAAAAGTAGTTGTTTTTATACAACTATTTTAAATCGAATAAGTAAAAACATGATTTTTACTTATTCGATTTTTTTTATGCTAAGATT
>JAYTLA010000028.1:0-15149 GCA_043729825.1 Ferruginibacter sp. | reverse complement strand
AATCTTAGCATAAAAAAAATCGAATAAGTAAAAATCATGTTTTTACTTATTCGATTTAAAATAGTTGTATAAAAACAACTACTTTTTCAGTGCCCTCGATTTTTTCATCGCTTTTTTATTTTGGGGCTGTGGACATAGAAGCTTTATTCAGCATTTAATCGGGCTATGCACTGCAATCTTTTTTCATCTTTTATTGTAGCTTGTAATGCAACACACGAATGCAAAACGTACTAATTATATTCAAAATACACAGCTTATAACAGAAAAATACGGCTTAATTAAGCCACAACAAGACTACAGTCGAAAAAATTATCAATCATACAGCTATTAATTACTATTTATTCCCTACATTTGCACTCCAAAAAAGAATAGACATGGACGCAGTAGCATTTGTACACGAGCAATTAACAACAATACCAACACTTCCTAATTTTAAGGCAGGTGATAACATCACTGTAAATTATAAGATTGTAGAGGGCGCTAAAGAGCGTATCCAAAGCTTTAAAGGTGATGTAATTAAGCGCCAAGGCGTAGGTTCTACAGCCACTTTTACCGTGCGTAAAATAAGCGATGGTGTAGGCGTAGAGCGTTTATTTCCAATATATTCTCCAAATATTGAGAGTATTGTATTAAACAAAGTAGGTCGTGTGAGAAGAGCTAAATTGTATTTCTTACGTGAAAGAAGTGGTAAGAGTGCACGTATTAAAGAAAAAAGAATGGCTGTTGGTCTTAAGAAAAAATAAAATCTACAAATGTAAAATATATTTTAAAAGCGGAACGAAATGTTTCGCTTTTTTGTTTTATAGCAATTTTAGTTTCCATTAAACAAAGATATTTTGCTTAAGTCTATAGAATTATGCTGTATTTTTACAATTGAAAATAAATTTTGATTGATAAGTATAATTATTTCAAGTCTTGATAGCAAATCCAACAAAATCAATATTCGCACGTTTCAGTAAAACACAACAAGGAGAAGAAACAAAATCAGAAATGACCTTTATAGATCATTTGGAAGCTTTGCGTTGGCATATTGTAAGAAGTTTAATAGCTTGGGTTGTAGCAGCCATAGTATTTTTCATATTTCACAATTGGATTTTTGACAACATAATACTTGCACCTAGCAATAATAGTTTCATATCATATAGTGCATTTTGCAAGTTTGGGCAATTTTTACATTTAGGCCAATCGCTCTGTATGCCACCAGTAGAAATTCCATTACAGGGCAATACCATGAGTGGCCCTTTTTTGGCGGCAATAAATATTTCACTGATAGGTGGTTTTATTGCTGCATTTCCTTATATATTTTTTGAATTTTGGAAATTTGTGAAACCAGCATTGTCAGATAAAGAACTTAAATATGGCAGAAGAAGTATTTTTTGGGTTTCCTTTTGTTTTTTTCTAGGCTGTGCTTTTGGCTATTACTTACTTGCACCATTTACTTTTAATTTTTTGGCCAACTTCACAATTGGTACAACAGGTGCATACAAATACATGCCTACACTTGATGACTACATTGATACATTGACCAACTTGTTGCTAGGCTGTGGAATTGCATTTGAACTACCAATATTGGCAGTTGTATTGGCAAAAATTGGTTTGATATCAGCAAAATTTTTAAAGAGTTATAGAAAGTATGCCTACATTGTTATACTTGTATTGGCCGCAGTAATTACACCATCCCCAGATTGGATAAGTCAAATGATTGTGGCATTACCTTTATTTATTCTTTTTGAAATTAGTATTATGCTAGTAAAAAAGATTGAAATAAAGAAAGATATATTAGAAAAAAGTTGGGAATAGTTTTAGCAAGAAAATGAGCGGAACATTGGTCAAACTTTTTTAAATGTAAGTTTATCAACCATTTAGCATTTTTTTCATATTTATTTGGGATTTCTATAACGCAATACAACCATTTTTTTTATTAACTTTGTAAAAATATACATTATGAATTTTCTAAACATTTTTAATAACACTGTATTACTTTTTAATATGCCTGGAGGGGGTGAGTGGATTTTTATAATTATTGCCATTTTATTATTGTTCGGAGGCAAAAAAATTCCTGAGCTAATGCGTGGCGTTGGTAAAGGTATGCGTGAATTTAAAGACGCAAAAGACAATGTAAAAAGCGAGATAGAATTAGGGATGAAAGAAAAAGACATGTCGGCAAATACAACTGCAGAAGAAATAAGGTTACAAGAACTCAAGCTAAAGCAATTAAGAGAGCAACAAGCTTCCTAATTAAAAGTATAAAACAGTTAGGCCGAAAAGTATCATCGCTAAAAATGTGCTTTTCGGCTTTTGTATATTCAAAAATAAAATGATAAAAAAGTACTCTATATTTTTAATTTTTACTTTGCTCGCATGTACATATGCGCAGCAAGCACATGCACAAGATACAACAGCTGTAATTGCAGAAGATACCATTGTGCTAGATGAAAAAGCGCAAGATGAAATAATAGATGATATTGTAGAAAACAGAGCAGTACCTCAAAGAGACAAAGTGCAATACTTTAGTAAGCTTACTAGGTACGGTTTTAAAAATTTATTTCCTGCATATAGTTACAATACTGCTGCACCATATTCAACACAAGTAAATCCCAATGCCGAAAAATACATGCAAGATTATTTGCGTGCACATGGCAGAAGTTTGGTGAGCATGAAAAGCTGGTGCATGCCGCATTTTAATTTAATAGATAATATTCTTACACAATACGGCATTCCAAAAGAATTAAAATATTTGGCAGTAATAGAAAGCAATTTAAAAACGAGTGCAACAAGCTGGGTGGGTGCAGGTGGCCCTTGGCAGTTTATGCCTTACACTGCAAGAGAAAATGGCTTGGTGGTAAATGGCATGATGGATGAACGCAGAGATTATTTTAAAAGTACACATGCAGCAGCAAGATACTTATTGCAACTATATAAAATGACACACGATTGGTTACTCGTAATTGCTGCATACAATGGTGGACCAGGTAGGGTTTTCTCTGCCATTAATAGAAGTGGTAGTAGAAACTTTTGGCAACTACAATATCATTTACCCGAAGAAAGTAGAAACCATGTAAAGAAATTTATTGCCACGCATTATATTATGGAAGCAGCTGGCGGCATGAGTAATATTAATGCAAATGCTGGTTATGCAATAAATACTTCTCGTGGGGGTGGCACAGCTGTAAACCCATACAACAATAAACCCACCATTACTATACAAGAAATGGAAAAGGCAGAAACGCAAACCATAGCAGGTAAATACAACTCTGTAATTATTGCAAAAAATATTGCCATGGATATTGTTTCTTTCAACAGGTACAATCCACTTTTTGATAACCAAATTGGCTCCAATGGTAAGTATGAGCTTATTTTACCAGAAGATAAAATGCAACTGTTTCTTTCTATAAAATACCAGATATTAAATGAGTGCGTGCAAGTATATTTAGGCGATGGAGACGTGCCAGATAATATTAGGGTTTATCCTAAGAAATTAAAAAAAGTGAAAAGGAAATGATTGGTTGCGGGCCTGCCTGCGGTAGGCAGGTTACGGGTTGTAGAGTTACGGGTTATTTGGTTTCGAGTTGCGGGTTATTTAATCTTTTAATACTTCTACAATTGCCGAAGCTTTAGCTAAGCATTCATCATACTCTTCCTCTGCTTTGCTATAAAAGGTAATGCCACTTCCTGCAAAAAAATAAATTTTCTTTTTTGTTTCGTTATAAAAGATAGAACGTATAACAACATTAAAATCAAAATCTGCATCAGGCGTTATGTAACCAATAGAGCCCGAAAATAATCCTCGTTGAGTATCTTCATATTTTTCTATTAATTGCATTACGCTTTTTTTGGGTGCGCCAGTCATAGAGCCCATGGGAAAGCAAGCTTCTATTGCTTGTGTAAAAGTTTTATCGGGAGAAAGTATGCCTTCAATAGTACTTATCATTTGGTGCACCTGAGGGAAACTATAAATGCCAAAAAGCTCACTTACTTTTACCGAACCTTTTTGACAAACCATGCTCATATCGTTGCGTACAAGGTCAACTACCATCACATTTTCACTTTTTTCTTTGCTACTTTCTATCAAATACATTTTATTAGTAGCATCTTTTACCAGATCTGCATCTCTCCTGCTGGTTCCTTTTATGGGTTGCGAAACGAGTTTGTTCCCTTTTTTTTGTAAAAATCTTTCGGGGCTAGCACACAAACAATATGTATTATTGAGTTTATAAAATGACCCAAAAGGTGCAGGCGAAAGTTGAGCAAGTTTGATATAGGTTGCTATCGGATGTATTGTTGCTTCTTCCGAAAAAAAACGCTGGCAAAAATTTATTTCATAACAATCGCCTCTTTTTATATGTTGCTTAAGTAGTTTTACTTTTTCAATATATTTTTCTTTTGATAGAGATGAAACAATATTAAATGGAAGATGTTTTTCTACTTCCAAAATTTCTATTGCATTTATTTCAGCAACAATAACGGCATCATTAATATTGCTTTTTATAATTTCAATTTTATTATTCGATAATTTTAAAACGATTTCTGGCTCAAAGAAAAACCCATCTGCAAAATCATTTTCTTCATGTTGTGTATAGGCTTTATTTCCAGCATTATAACCCAAGTGTCCAAAAAGCCAAGTAGGATTTTTATCATAAAAAGATTGTAATGCAGTAAAACTATTTTCTTTACTAAACGTAATTGATCTTTTACAACCCACGCCTAGTAAGCATTCGAAGGCAGGCTTTTCAAAATTATATGCATTATTATCCAAAAAACAAAAAATGTTGAATTGGTTAGCCCAATTCAACATTTTCATTTTTAAATTTATAAAACTTTGTTCGTCTTTACTCATCTAAGTTTAATAATCATCATCATTAAAACGGCTACTTTTTCCGCCGCCAAAATCATCATCCTCATCATCATCATCAAAATCATCAAACTCTTTAAAGTCGTCATCTATCTTTAAATCATCGTCTTCGTCTTTTCCTTTTTTGCCAACTGCTTTTTTCGATTTAGAAGAAGGTACATCAAACTCGTCGAAGTCTTTGTCCCAATCTTCTTCCTCTTCTGTTTTTTCCCAGTCATCATCTACATCCACATCATCATCGTCATCGTCTGATGCCGCTGCTTTTTTAGATTTTCCTTTTGTGGCTTTCTTTGGCTTTAAATCTTCTTCATCTAAATCTTCATCTAAATCATCATCGTCAATATCTTTAGCTTTAGAAGCTTTAGGTTTTGATGTTGCTGTTTTTGTTACAGTCTTTTTTTCGATATCTTTTTTTACTGCCATAGTTAGTTGTTGTTAACACTGTAAAATTTCAACTGAATTTTTTAATAGCCAAATTTTTTTACCACTTTTTTTAAATTATTTTTTACACATTTACCAATTGGTCCCTTCCTGGGCCATTACTAATGTATTTTACAGGCACTTTTAGGAATTCATTTAGATAATTGATGTAAGTTTCCATCTCCTTTGGCATATCTGAAAAAGATTTCACCCTAGTTATATCCCTATTCCAGCCCTTAAATGATTTGTACATGGCCTCAATATCCATTTTATTCATCTGAAAAGGCACTTTATCCGTTTCTTCTTCATTTATTTTATAACTATTACACACTTTCAATTCTTCTAACCCATCTAAAATATCTGCCTTTGTCATTACAATTTGCGTAACCCCATTTATCATACAAGCAAAATGTAGTGCCACCAAATCAATCCATCCACATCTTCTTGGCCTTCCAGTTGTACTTCCAAACTCATTACCTGTATTGCGCAAAAAATCGCCTGTAGTGTCTAAAAGCTCTGTTGGAAACGGGCCACTACCTACACGAGTACAATACGCTTTTGTAATTCCAATTACTTCTTTTATTTTTTGCGGTGCTATACCCAAGCCAGAACAGACACCTCCCGTTATTGTACTGCTACTTGTCACAAAAGGGAAAGTGCCAAAATCCACATCCAGCATGCGACCTTGTGCACCTTCTGCCAATACTTTTTTGCCGCTACTTATTTTTTCGTTTATAAAATATTCGCCATTTACCACTTTCAATGTTTTCAAAAATTCCAATGCCTCAAAAAACTCTTCTTCCCATGTAGAAATATCTTCATGAAAATTGAAATTATCCAACAAACGTTGATGCTTCAACCTTAGTTTTATGTATTGCGATGTAAAACTTTTATCCAACAAATCGCCCACACGTAAGCCATTGCGCCCAGTCTTATCCATGTACGCAGGGCCAATTCCTTTTAATGTACTGCCAATTTTTTCTACACCTTTACTCAATTCACTTGCCTTATCTATAGCTCTATGTGTAGGCAGTATCAAGTGCGTGCGCTCACTTATGAAAAGATTTTTATGATAGTCAACACCAAAAGCCGCTACAGAATCGCACTCTCTTTTTAACGTTATCGGATCTAACACTACGCCATTGCCAATAAGGTTTACTTTATCTTCATGAAAAATACCGCTAGGTATTTGGTGCAACACAATTTTCTTATCGTTTACATACAGCGTATGCCCTGCGTTTGGCCCACCTTGAAACCTAGCCACCACATCATAATCTTTCGCAAAAAAATCTACAATTTTCCCTTTCCCCTCATCACCCCATTGTAACCCAAGAATTACGTCAACCATGATAACTTTTATTATTAAAATTTCAATTTAAAAATACAATTTGGGGCTGTGTACCAATACCAATATTCAACTTTTGTTCGGCCTGCCCCGCACTTGTTGCGGGGGCTATACGCTTCAATCTTTTTTTCTCCCGCCGAATGCGAGATCAAAAAAGGATTTCCGCTACTATCCCGCACCGTGTCCCGAAATGCTTGTCGGGAGCCATCAACTTAAGAATATCTATTGAGCAATAATTCAAGCACTATACTTTTTTCACAAACTTTTCAATAATAAACCTTGCCCACATAACTGCGTAAAAGTAAAATGAAAATAAACAACCACCTAAAATAATATGATGATATTTAATTTTTATTCAAATCAAATTTTATTCTCACAAAAAAACCGCAATTAAGCGGCTTTAATTATTATATCATTATTTGTAGCATTTTGCACATTTGCATATTTGCATATTATTTCTACGCCACCTTAAGCATGCTCAATTTACTTGTTCCAAACTTACGCTTAGCATAGTCCAAAGTAACTTCAAATGCCTTTATTTTTTGGCTAGGCAACTCGTACATAGCATCCGTTAAAATACTTTCGCAAATGCTTCTAAGACCACGAGCGCCCAATTTATATTCCAATGCTTTTTCTACCATAAAGTCTAATACCTCTGGCTCAAAGCTGAGTGCAATGCCTTCTATTTCGAATAGTTTTGTAAACTGCTTTACCAAAGAATTTTTTGGCTCGGTAAGAATATTTCTAAGCGTTTCTGTATCCAAAGGGTTTAGATACGTTACTACAGGCAAACGACCAAGCAACTCTGGTATCAAACCAAAAGTTTTTAAATCGGGCGCACTTATGTATTGCAATAAATTATCTTCTTGAAACTGCTGCAAGCCTTTGTTTACATTAAAACCAATGGCATTGGTATTTACACGGCGAGCAATTATTTTATCAACCCCACTAAAAGCACCGCCGCAAATAAATAAAATATTTTGTGTGTTTACTTTTACCAATTTTTGCTCAGGGTGCTTACGCCCACCTTGTGGTGGTACAAGCACATCGCTACCTTCCAATAATTTTAATAAGCCTTGTTGTACACCTTCGCCACTCACATCTCTAGTTATACTTGGGTTATCGCTCTTTCGTGCCACTTTGTCTATTTCATCTATAAATACAATTCCTTTTTCTGCCGCTGCCACATCATAGTTGCAGGCTTGCAATAAACGACTAAGCATACTCTCCACATCTTCGCCCACATAACCAGCTTCGGTAAACACCGTTGCGTCCACAATAGCAAATGGCACATTGAGCATGCGAGCAATTGTTTTTGCCAGCAATGTTTTTCCTGTACCAGTTTCGCCTACCATAATGATGTTGCTTTTTTCTATTTCTACATCATTATCTATTTTTTGGTTTAGCCTTTTGTAATGATTATAAACCGCTACCGCCAATATTTTTTTAGCATCGTCTTGGCCTATCACATATTCATCCAAAAACTTTTTTATTTCTATGGGTTTTCTTATAGTTAGTTTATAAGAAGATGCAGGTTTTTGCTCTTCGGCAGGCACGCCAATTTCTTGGCCAATAATATCTTGTGCATGCTCTACACAACTTTCGCAAATATGCCCATCTTGCCCTGCTATAAGAATTTTTACTTCATCTCTGTTTCTACCACAGAAAGAGCAATGAAGAATTTGTTGTTTGGCCATAGTTGTAAATTTAAATTGAAGTATCTCTTTGTCTTAGCAGGGGTTTTGCAAAGATAAGAACCTTGCACAAAAATACATAGACAAATTATTTCTAAGAAAAATTGCTTAAATTCTATTTTTGTACCCTTCTAAATCATCCTTTTTTGCACATTTATAGGCGATATTGACACTCCTATGCCCAAAACTGCACGTTTATCAAATAGCATAACCAAAATAGAATCAAAATGTATAAGTTTGTAAAAACTATTATTGTTATGAGAAAGAACTTCTTATGTAAGCTATTAAGCATTGTTGCTATAACCGTTTTATTTTTTACCCTTGGTTGTAAGCGTACCGAAATACCTGTAACGCCCGAACCCACACCAACAAACCCTACCACAACAGTTGTAAATGATTTAGCACAAGTAACAGCAAGTGTAAGCGGTATTGTGTTAGATGAAAGCAATGCACCCATTGCAAATGCTGTAGTAACAAGCGGTACAGCCACTACAACTACCAATACCAATGGTATGTTTATTTTTCAAAACATATCTCTATCTAAAGAAAATGGAAATGTAACCGTAGTAAAAGCTGGTTACTTTAAAGGCATAAGAAGTTTTAAAACTACCGAAGGTAAAAACCATACGGTAAGAATACAGTTGATGCAAAGAACATTATCTGGCACAGTGAATGCTGCTGCAGGTGGTACAATAACCTCTAATGGCGGTGCTACTATTATTTTTCCTGCAAATGCATTTGTAACAAGTACTGGCGCAGCATACACAGGCACAGTAACTGTGTATAGCCGTTGGATAGATCCTACTGCTGCTAATTTGCCCTTTTTAATACCTGGCGATTTGAGAGGTGTAAGCACCACTGGTGTAGAAAATATTTTAGAAACTTATGGCATGGTAGGCGCAGAGCTTGCTGATGCAAGTGGCAATGTTTTAAAAATAGCCACTGGCAAAACGGCTAGTGTTAGTTTTCCTATACCTGCAAGCTTAAGCGCTACAGCACCTGCTAGCATTGTGCTTTGGCATTTTGATGAGGCAGGTGCAAGGTGGAAAGAAAATGGGACGGCTACAAAAACAGGAAGTACATATACTGCACAGGTGGATAAATTTTCGTTTTGGAATGTGGATGTTCCTATTTCTAACTTCATAAATTTAGATTATACATTGATAAATGCTACAACTAATACAGCATTGGTTTCTACAAGTACAAGAATAAAAAGAGCTAATGGAAGTTATGGTAGTGGAATTACCAGTAATATTGGCTTTGTAAGTGGCTTGGTACCAAGAAACGAACAATTGGTGTTAGAAGTAATATCTAATGGAGTTTGCGGTAGTGTATTTTACTCGCAGAATATTGGCCCATTTGATACTCATACTAGTTTAGGAAATGTTCATTTAACACCGCCTGTGGCACAAACAATAACCTTTACAGGAACATTATTAAATTGTTCAGGAGCTCCAGTTACTAATGGATACATATCTATTGCAAGTGGTAATGGCTTTGGAGGCTTTGTAAATACAAATTCAAGCGGAGCATTTTCATTGTCAATTATAAATTGTAGTGGAACCAATATTAGCTATAATTATCAAGGAGTAGATAACTCAACAAACCTTTTTGGTCCAATTCTAAATGGTAATGTAACAAGTACTTTAATTAATTTGTCAAATATTAGTATATGTAATACAGTTAGTAATTCTAACATTTATATAACAACCACAGAAACTAATAATGCCGGAAAAAACATATTGAAGGTTTGGAAAAATGGAGTAGCAAATACTTTAGTCAATGGAGATACATATGGTGAAGTTAAATCAGTTTTTGTAAATGGAAATGATGTATATGTGGCTGGTAAATTTCAAAATAACGGAGGATTTGATGTTGCAAACGTATGGAAAAATGGGATATCCAATCAGTTAACTATTGGTAATCAAACTGCCAGGGCAAATTCCGTATATGTGATTGGAAATGATGTATATGTAGCTGGAGAAGTTTTACAAGGTTCGGCAGGTTATGTAGCTAAGGTTTGGAAAAATGGAATTTCGACTAACTTGACATTTGGTTTAACCGGAGGAAGTGCTTATACACATTCAATATTTGTATCCGGAAATGATGTTTATGTTGCAGGTCAGGAATTTAGTGCACCAAGTACAAATATTCGTATAGCTAAAGTTTGGAAAAATGGAGTTGCAAATGACTTAACCGTTGCTGGACAGTATGGAAACGCTTTCTCTGTATTTGTAGTAGGAAATGACGTATATGTTGCTGGAGAAACTCGAAATGTAAATACAGGAGGTAGAATACCAAAATTATGGAAAAATGGAGTGTCTGTCAATCTACCATTGAGTATTGGTTCTTTAGATGCTTCTACTCATTCAGTATTTGTTTCTGGACTAGATGTTTACGTAGCAGGAGAAGAGTCAACTGCTTCAGGCAAATTAGTAGCGAAACTATGGAAAAATGGAGTTGGAATAAATTTAACAGATGGAACAAAAGATGCAGTAGCTAATTCTGTTCATATATTTGGAAATGATGTTTATGTTGCAGGTTATGAAGGTTTGAATGCTATGTATTGGAAGAATGGATTTCCTGTTGTTTTTGCAAATGGGACACCAGGGGGTATTTATTCACCTATTGCAGTCTCAGCCACCTCGATATTTGTGAATTAGGAAAGTATCACCATTAGCGCAGAGATACCCTTTCGCCCGTGTTGGTGGCATTCATGAAGCGCCGCCGTTGATTGGTATGGAAGCACAGCCTACGTCCCATCGGGGTTTTCACCAGCACAAACCTTAAAGTATAAAAGCAGCTTCCGTGAAATCCCGATGCATAAAAGGATTTTAAAGTATTAGAAACCCAAGCTTGTAAGTTCACAAAAGCGTCGGGGTTTCGCAACAAACTTGCGTTATAATTTGTAGTGCCCAATTGCGAAAACCCCGCCAAGACAGCGTGTAATAATTTTATACCCCACAACTTCTTTTAAAGAAAAAATACCTAACTGGCGACCGTATTCACCAATTATAATTATATTTGGTGAATACAATCACCAAAATATATGATTACTAGAATACTTCAAGCTAAAATAATATCCAAAATGGGCAAAGGAAAAGCAATAATAATTGTTGGTCCGAGGCAAGTGGGTAAAACCACTTTGATAGAAGGAATTTTAAAAAATGAAGCGCATTTGTTTTTAGATGGAGATGACCCTACGGTAAGAAGCTTATTAAAAAATCCGAATACAGAACAAATAAAAAGCATTATTGGAAAAAATAAAACGGTGTTTATAGACAAAGCACAACGTATCGAAAATATTGGCATCACCCTAAAAATAATTACGGATAAATGTAAAGATGTACAATTATTGGTGAGTGGCTCGTCGGCTTTTGAATTGAAAAATGAAATAAATGAACCACTCACAGGTCGGAAATGGGAGTATCAATTATTTCCTATTTCTTGGAAAGAATTTGAAGATAATATAGGTTATGTGAAAGCTACACAACAATTGGAAATGCGGTTGGTTTATGGAATGTATCCTGATGTGATAAACAATACAGATAATGCTTTTGAGGTATTAAAAGAATTGGCAAATAGTTATTTGTATAAAGATATTTTAGCTTTTAATAAGATACGAAAACCTGAAGTATTGGAGAAATTATTACAGGCATTGGCATTGCAACTGGGTAGCGAAGTTAGTTACAACGAGCTTTCGCAATTACTCGGCATTGACAAAAACACGGTAAGTAATTATATAGATATTTTAGAAGAGGCTTTTGTAATTTTTAAATTAAAAAGCTTTAGTAGGAATTTGCGCAATGAAATAAAAACAAATCAAAAAATATATTTTTATGATAATGGTATAAGAAATATGGTGATAGGAAATCTTAATACATTAGACCTACGACAAGATAAAGGTGCTTTATGGGAAAACTTTTTAATAAGCGAAAGGATGAAAAAAAATAATTACGAGAATAAATTAACCAAGTCATATTTCTGGAGAACTACACAACAGCAAGAAATAGACTATGTAGAAGACAATGCAGGCCAAATAACAGGCTATGAAATAAAATGGAGCGAAAAAGGAAAAGTGAAAATACCTAAAGTATTTAATGAAATGTATGAAACCGAAACGATAATATTAACTAAAGAAAATTTTAGAACTTTTCTTTAAAATATAGAAAATTAAATTCCATTATTTTATATTGTTCTTCTGAATAAAAATCAGCATGGGGTAAAGCTCAAAAATTTACTAAAATAAAATATTTTTCGCAACATCATTTTCATCACACCACATCATTCTTCCGCTGAAAATATTTCTCCACAAAAGGCAATTTAGAAAACTCCTTGTGCTCTACCATGGCAATAAAATAGCAGTACAAGCCTATAAGCAAAACAGCCAATGCAAAATCGAAATAAATATTACTAACAAAATGCGTAATGCCTTTGTGAATAAAATATATGAGTACAACAATAACCATATAAGCCACTAACTTTTTCCATGCATATGGAATGCGATAAAATTTTTGCCCCCATAAATACGATGTAACCATCATAGTTCCATAACAAATAAATGTAGCCCAAGCACAAGCCATAAGCCCATAACGTGGAATAAAAATATAATTTACCAATACAGAAATAGAAGAACCAATGAGCGTAATCCAAACTCCATAAATTGTTTTATCGCTAAGCTTGTACCAAACGGTAAGATTGTAATAAATACCTAAAAATATATTGGCCAACAACAAAACTGGTACAATGGGTAATCCTTCTCTATATTCTGGACCAATAAAATATTTCCAAATAGACATAAATAAACTCACCGCCAGAAAAGCTACAGAAAGAATAATTACAAAAAATTTCATTACTCGGGCATATACTTTTTGCGGATTACCTTCTTCTGCTTGTTTAAAGAAAAATGGCTCAGCACTCATTTTAAAAGCTTGTACAAATAAAGTAATTAAAATAGCCAGCTTTGCGCATGCATTAAAAACACCTACCTGTGCTTCTCTAAACACTTCGTCGCCAGGCAGCCACCAGCGTAGCATTATCCTGTTCATGGTATCGTTTATTACGCCACCCATACCTACCAAAATAAGCGGCATAGCGTATATCATCATTTGTTTCCATAGTGCAGTATTAAATGTAAATCTAACCTGCAATATTTCTGAAGCAAGAAAAAATAATGTAATGATAGATTGCACAAGATTGGCAAATACAACATAAGTAACCACATTGGTTGTTGGATTATAAATGCTACTCAGCCATGTACTACTTTTATAATGAGCAGGACAATATTTTACATAAAACCAAGTAACAAAAATATTGGCCAATATGCCAACAATTTTTGCGGCAGCATATTTTCTTGGCCTTCCCTCTTGCCTAAGTTTTGCAAATGGTATAGCCGAAAACGTATCTACAGCAATTATTAAAATCATTAAAGAAATGATGGTAGGAAATTCTTCTAAACCGATGGATAAACCAAGTAGGTGTTTGTTTGCAAATAAAACGAGCGTGAATAATATTGTAGAAATGAATAAAGAGAGTGCCGCTGTGCTATAAATGTTTTTATTGTTTTCTTTATTGCTTGCAAAACGAAAATATGCCGTTTCAAAACCGTACGTAAAAATTACATTAAAGATTGGTATCAATGAATAAATCAATCCAATTTTACCAAAGTCGCTTTTCTCTGCTAAATTGTACGTAAGAAATGGCGTAAGTAAATAATTTAAAAATCGAGCTACAATAGTACTACCACCATACCACAATGTTTCTCCTGCTAATTTTTTTATACTGCTCAATGATTATTTTTTTTCAAAAGTAAGGAATTGGATTGTAGGAATTCGCCTGTAGCGAATTCTTTATTGTAATTGTACACGCCACTGGCGTGCACCTACGGCGCAAATCTTTTATTCTTCGTAAAACTTGTATCAGTCAGGGTAAACAAAAAAAGTACCAATTGTTTTTTTTCTCTCTCTGTCATGTTTATTTTTTTTTGTAATAATGGGTCAAGGTTTGCTAATGTTGTATCTAAATTTGTATAATGATTTATTATTTTATCTAACGATCCAAAACTGCCATCGTGCATATAGGGCAGCGAGAGTGCAATATTGCGTAGCGTAGGCACTTTAAATTTTAGAGAATCTTTTTTATCTAGTGTTATGGCTTGTCTGCCTATATCTTTAAATCTGTTTAGCGGCATACCATTGTTTCTAAAACTATTATCGGTAAACAATGGTTCTTTATGACAGGTATTACAATTGGCTTTAAAGATTTCGTAGCCTTTTTCTTCGGGCAAAATAAATTTATCTTCTCCACGTTTTACTTTATCGTATTTACTATTGGCACTTACGAGGCTTCCAACAAATTGCGTGAATGCTTTTTGCATTCTTTCTGTAGTAATATTAGAAGAGCCAAATGCTTTTAAAAATAAATTATGGTAATCTTTATCAGACTTTATTTTTTGCAAAACGGTATCTAGTTTTTCGCCCATTTCATTTGCAGCACTTAGTGGAAACAATGGTTGGTTATCTAAATGGTTTATTCCGCCATCCCAATGCCATTCTTTCATCCATGCAAGGTTGATGAGTGCAGGCGCATTTCGTGTGCTAAAACTATTAAAAACACCATGGCTCAAATCATGGTCATACGTAGAAAATGCTGCAAAAGGTTGGTGGCAACTGGCACAACTTACTTGCCCATCTTTACTAAGCCTTGCATCGTAAAATAATTTTTTGCCCAATTGAAAGCCTTCTTCTGTTAAAGTATTTTTTGCAAAAATATTGGTAGGTGGCTTGGGGAAACCTTTTGGAATGGTAAACGGAATTGGTGTAGGGGCATATAATTTTTT
>JAYTLA010000027.1:0-21564 GCA_043729825.1 Ferruginibacter sp. | reverse complement strand
GATCAATCTTCGATTTACTTATAAAACGGATGGTAAAAAATGAACCAAAGCGTTTGTGATGAATGATTTAATATTGTTATCTAAACGCCTATACCTATAGATTATAATTAAAATCTAAATCTTTTAATAAAATAATATTACTATATTTTGGTTCTACAATGACATTTCCATTACTGTTTATGATACCATAAATTACTTTATTTGCATCTGTTTTATTCTCTAGGAAACTAAACTTGCTTTTATAAAAAAGTTTAGTATTGCTATACTTTGGCTCTACTACTATTTTGCCTGATTCATTTGCATAACCCCATAATGAGTCTTTTCTAAATGGAATCAATAGAGTTTGTGCAGAAATATTTTCAACTATGGAAATGGTAAGTAAAAGTGTAAGTATAAATTTCATATTGCTTTTTATAGTTTGTAAAAATAAGTATAAAGATATTATAGTTTTGTTTGTTCTAAAAGCTTTACAAATCTCACTTTAGTATTTTATCGTACTTATGATAAAAATATGAAAACATACCTCATCATTGGCGCATCATCAGGCATAGGATTACAACTAGCTGCAACCTTTGCGGCTGAAGGAAATAAAGTTATTGGAACTTTTAATACTCACCCAATAGAAAATATAAATCCAAATATTTCGTACCATGCATTAAATGTATTGGATGCAGAATTAAACTTTTCTTTTTTACCCGAAACTATAGATGGGGTAGTGTATTGCCCAGGCAGTATTAATCTAAAACCATTTGCCAGAATAAAACCAGAAGATTTTACCAACGATTTTAACCTACAAGTTGGCGGATTAATAAAAGTTTTACAAGCTACGCAACCAGCACTTAAGAAAAGTGAACATGCTTCAGTCGTTGTTTTTTCTACCGTTGCTGTGCAAGTTGGTCTGCCATTTCACACACAGGTATCTGCATCTAAAGGTTCTATAGAGGGCCTTACGAAAGCACTCTCAGCAGAGTGGGCGCCAAGCATACGAGTAAATTGTATAGCACCATCGCTTACCGATACGCCATTGGCTGCACAATTATTAAATACCGAAGAAAAGAAAACAGCTAATGCACTTCGTCATCCATTAAAGAAAATAGGCACTGCTGCTGATATTGCAAATATGGCTGCGTTTCTATTATCCGAAAAGGCTGGTTGGATTACTGGGCAGATTATGCATGTGGATGGAGGGATGAGTACGGTGAAAATGTAACAGTTTCAATTTCCACCATATTTTGTAATAAGGCGCACCATTAAATTGTTTAAAAACTCTACTTGATAATTTCCTATAGTTGGGGTAATGTGATTATTGCCAACACCACTATGATTGGTTAAAAAAGTATAAGTGCTATTAGTAGCTTGTGCCATAAATCTATACAAAAATTCTGTTGATTTATCTACACCACTTGCAGCTACTGGTATAATCATTATTCCCTTGGCTGCAGCATCTTTTATTTGGTTTTTCAAAGTGGTTAAAATTTCTTGTGTCTCATGAGATGGGGCATCAGCTATTAAAAAAATAATTTTCGCTTTAGCATTTACACTCCACGATTGTTGCATAGCAGATTTCAATGCTTCTTCTACCGCTTCAGGATAATCTCCGCCACCCCCAGCAGACTGTGCAGATACAAAATTTACAATAGTAGCTTTTGTAGTGGTAAACGGGCTTGCTTTAGTAACATACTCATCTCCAAAATCTCGATAAAAAATACTTGCAAAGCGCATTTCGCCAGTTATTTGATTGTCTGCTCTATTCAATACATCTAACAATTCATTTTTTAAGTAAGATATTTCATCGCTCATACTCCCAGTGGCATCTACAATCAACATGATATCGACATTAGATGGAGTAGTAACTGCAGTTGGAATTGTAATATTTATTATTGGATTGTTGGTAGATAAAACACCAGTTGCTGATACGGCATTATTATAGCTTACAAAATAATTTGCATTAACTATATTATTGCCTTTAAAAATAGAAGGAATGATTTGTAGGCTACCATATTTATTTGTTCTTCCTGTCCACAAAATATCTGTACCATTTTTTATTTCTACAATGGCATTGGGTAATAGTTGTGCATTTAGATCCTTTACAATAAATTGCCACTTTTCAGTTGCATTAAACCCCCATTTGGTTTGATAAATATTAAAAGTATCATTCAACATTAAATTCTTCCAAAAACTCCAGTTGTCAAAATCATTCCATTCTCCTGCTGTAAGCACACCGCCGGTTGGAGGTGGTGTGTTGGTACCGCCACCTGGCACAGCAAAAGTAGATGTACCAAGTAAGCTAGAACTAGCACTTGCAGAGTCAGATCCGATACTAGCTTTTTCACAAGATGTAAATGCGAAAATTGATAAAAATAATGCTACACTTAAAAAGGAGAATAAATGTTTCATATAGTTATTTTTAAATAAGACACTCTCAATTTTATAAACGCTGCCTAAGTTCAAAGTTCAAAGTTCAAAGTTCAAAGTTCAAAGTTCAAAGTTCAGGAGCTTGAAATTGCGCAAGATACTTCGAATTTAAAAAACCTTCAACCTTCAACCTTCAACTTTCAACCTTGAACTAACCCCCTTCAACTATCAACCCATCCCTCATATGCACCACCCTATCACTCATTGCTGCTAGTTCTTCGTTATGTGTTACTATCAAAAATGTTTGTTGAAATTTATCTCGCAGTTCTATAAAAAGTTTGTGCAACTCCCTACCATTTGCGCTATCCAAATTTCCAGTAGGTTCATCGGCCATTACAATAGCGGGGTCGTTTATGAGTGCTCGAGCCACGGCTACTCTTTGTTGCTCGCCGCCAGATAGTTGGTGTGGTTTATTATCCAATCTATTTCCAAGCCCAAGTGTTTTTAAAAGTTCTGTAGCTTTTTGGGTAACTTCTTTTTTCTTTTTGCCAGCTATCCAGCCAGGTATGCACACATTTTCTAGCGCCGAAAACTCGGGTAGCAAATGGTGAAACTGAAAAATGAAGCCAATATTTTTATTTCTAAATTTTGCCAAGGCATTACCTTTTAGCATATCTATTCTTTCGCCTTTTAGAAATACTTGCCCTTTGTTTGGCGCATCCAATGTGCCCAATATGTGCAATAGCGTACTCTTGCCAGCACCCGAGGAGCCAACAATGCTCACTATTTCGCCTTTGCTTATGTTTAAATCCACACCTTTAAGTACTTGTAGCTTTCCGTAAAATTTTTCTATTTGTTTGGCTTCTAACATGTGCACAAAATAATTAAATAAACTGAGTTTCTGTTATAAAGCAATAGACTAATAAAATGCTAATATTTACCATATTTATGCTCATTTTATTTAATTTATAAATGGCTATAAAATGTTCAAAAAAATACTTTTGGTTATTTCGTACGAAACTCTACATTTGCACAAAATTAAACAGTTAGTACGATGTTTTGGACACTAGAGCTTGCCTCACACTTAGAAGATGCCCCTTGGCCGGCAACAAAAGATGAATTAATCGATTATAGCATCCGTAGCGGTGCGCCAATAGAAGTAATTGAAAACTTACAAGAACTCGAAGATGAGGGCGATATGTATGAAGGTTTGGAAGACATTTGGCCTGATTACCCGAGTCAAGATGATTTCTTTTTTAATGAAGATGAGTATTAAAAGTAGTTCAAAGTTGAAGATTCAAAGTTGAAGGTTCAAAGTTGAAGGTTCTTTTTAATGCTGAGTCTATAAAATAATTATGACCTTTCGTTTGTGCGAAAGGTTTTTTTATTCCCCCCAAAATATTGAAATAAAAAAAATAAATAGGCAGTAAAAAATAAAGGCTCTTCGAGAAATATCGAAAAGCCTTTACTGTAAATGATATTATACATTTCAAATTATTGAAGCGCCCAAACCTTCAACCTTCAACTTTTAACCTTCAACTTTATTTCTCCATCTGATCTATCACCCCCTGTGTTACACCCGTGCTGCTAAAGCCACCATCGTGAAATAAGTTTTGCATCGTTACCATTTTCGTTAAGTCGCTAAACAATGTAATGGTATAGTTGGCACAATCCTCTGCACTTGCATTACCAAGCGGACTCATATTTTCTGCATAAGCAATAAATCCATCAAAACCCTTTACACCACTGCCTGCAGTAGTTCTTGTAGGCGATTGCGAAATTGTATTTACACGCACATGTTTTTTTACTCCGTAGTGATAACCAAAACTACGAGCAACACTTTCTAGCAATGATTTTGCATCGGCCATTTCGTTGTAGTCAGGGAAAACCCTTTGCGCAGCTATGTATGTAAGCGCCACCACACTTGCCCACTCGTTCAGCGCATCATGCTTCATACAACATGCCAGCACACGGTGCAGGCTCATGCTACTTATTTCAAAAGTTTTAAGGTTGTGTACATAATCTATTTCGGTGTAGTGCTTGCCCTTGCGCACATTTATGCTCATGCCAATGGAGTGCAAAATAAAATCGAACCCACCGCCAAAATGCTCCATGGTTTTTACAATCAAATTTTCTACATCATCTGCATTGCTCACATCGCAAGCAATAACTGGCGCACCTATTTTTTCTGCCAACTTATTTATTTCTCCCATACGCATAGCCACAGGCGCATTGCTCAGCACAATTTGCGCACCTTCTTCATGGCATTTAAGTGCAGTTATCCATGCTATAGATTTTTCATCTAACGCACCAAAAATGATTCCTTTCTTTCCTTTAAGTAAATTATACATCGGTTTGTTGATTGGTTGATTAGTTGATTAATGAAGCGCTAAGTTAATAATATTTTTTAAAAGAAAATTTGGCGCAATCGGCTGAAGAACTTAAGGGAGCATTTGTAACGGGCTATTCGCTGCAAGTCCTCGCCTTCGTTCCTTAGGCTGCGGGCTTTTCGCTGCTATCCCGTGCGGTTGAGCTGTAAATCTTTTTTCAGCTTTTTTTGAAGCGTACGTTTCGTGGGACACGAAACGAGGCGAAGACACTATTCAAACATATTATTTAGAAAATAAAAATCCCAAACATAAAAGCTTGGGATTTTAAAAATAATCTTAAAAAGAAGTATTAAAAAATATACCTCAATCCAAATTGCATTTGCCATCTAGATATTAAATCTGGACTAGCAGTAAATGTACTTTTTGTAGAGGGGTCAAAATTAAATATTGGTTGTCCAGTTCCACTAAACCCTGAAACAGCTAATGGTTGGTAGAAACCAGAGTTGGTAGCTAATTTTCTTACTCCCCAGTTACTATTTAATAAATTACCTACATTTTGAATGTCTATGCTAAACTGAACCGTATTCTTCTTTTTTCCATTCTTAAAAATAAAATCTTGCAATATTCTAACATCCATTTGGCTATACCATGGTGTAGAACCAGCGTATTTTTCTGTGTATTGTCCACGGCGCTGGCTCAAATATTTATCGGTAGCCAAGTAGTTTTTAAAGGTTGCTCTTTGTACAGCAGGTGCTTGAACTACTCCAAATACATCTGTGTAGTTAGAAAACTGCATTACATCTACTTCTCTATCTGTAGGCACATAAAACAAATCGTTTGTACCTGTACCATCGTTATTAATATCTCCAGCATATACATAAGCAAAACGATCGCCACTTACCCAATTGGCAAAGAAAGAAACAGTAGTAGCATATTTCTTTTCTGCACCATACTCAAACTTTTTTATACCTGCCAATACAAAACGATGCTTGTTGCCATACAATGATGTAGAGTTTTTAGCTTCGTTTGCATTATTCAATATCGGGTTTCTATCAAATGCATCGCTAGATATTTCTGCAGAAATAGAACTTGCATCTTTTGCAATTAAATAATTGTACGACCCTTGCATGTACCAACCATTTTTAAATGTTTGCACGGCTTGCAAACTTACATTAAACTGATAGCCCGTATTTTTTGCATTGGTAAATACATACGTATTATTAGCAAAAGGACCGTCTGTACCTTTATCAGTAGGTTTATAAATTTTTCTATTATCACCTGTACCAGAATTAAGTACGCCTGTTGGTGTTCCCAAATTATAATTTCTTACCATCATAGCTCTTCTATCTTTTGAATAAGCTACATCAGCGGATAAAATTGTTCCTGTTTTTAATTTATAATCTACCCCTAAATTTGTTCTCCAAATTTGAGGCCACTGAAAATTCCTGTCTGTTACATTGTAAAAGCCTGTACCAGGGTTTGCTTGTTGATTGCCTAACCATACAAATGGGAAACGACCAGTAAATAAACCTGTTCCGCCTCTTAGCACGGCAGTTTTATTGCCATTGATATCCCAATTGAAACCTAACCTTGGAGATAACAAAGGTTTTTTTGTGGGGAATCTTGTATTATCTAAATCCTTTCCAACTCCATTTGTTACTCTATTTCCATCACCATCAAACAATACTTGAGGGTCGTTATTGGCAACTGTTGGTGAACCTTCTTTATACGTACCTTTAAATGTCCCATCTAAATTAAATTCAGGATTCTTAAAGCTTGCATTAGAATATGAAGGTGCATCAACCCTAACACCATAGGTCAATTTAAAATTCTTTGTAGCTTTCCATTCATCTTGAATATAAGCCGAAATTTGTGCAACAGTTAAATAATAAAATGTCCATTGCCCAGAAGCTGCACGATTTTTAGCGTAAGATTGAGCAGCAGATATTGGTTCTAAACCACTAAAGTCAGGCTTTAACAAAAATGGGAGATCTAAAGGTGCATTAGTCAAGAAATCACTTATGTCATTAAAGTTTGTAAATACACCATTACCGTATCCTTGTAAATTAAATGAATTTGCAAATTTAAAAGACTCGTAAGAAGCTCCAATCGTAAGCGTATGCTTAGGTAAAATAATATTAAAATTGTTTGTTGCCTGAAAAGCATCTTGATTTAAAATATTATTTATAGAAAATGGTTCATGCCCTGCTACGATATAAGTAGCATTATTTTTTCTTAAGTTTATTACTGGGAATGGTGTAGAAAGTGGATCTCTATTATCTCTAAACTGTGTGTAAACCAATCTTAATTTATTAGCATATTTACTACTAAAATTCGATTTTAATTCTGTTCCAAAGGAGTGTAATTTATTATTAATTCTATATCCAGAATTTCTAAATTGCAAAGTAGTAAAATCAGGACCACGGCGAGTAATAGCAACTGGATGTGCAGGTTTTTCCTTAGATGCATCAAGACCATTGTAGGTAAAGGAAAGGCTGTTGTTTTCATTTATATTCCAATCTAATTTTGCCAACCACTTGCTACTTTTTTGCTTGTAGTTAAAGCCTTGGTATTCGCCAGTTTCGTACCCAAACTTATTTTTAAGAATGTTGCGCACATCTATTAAATCTTGCTCCAATACACGAGAGGCATTGTTTTTATCTGCGTTTGCAGCAGTTTGGCCAACAAAAGCAGTTGGTGCATCTTGCCTTTGTTCGGTTTCAAAATTTACAAAATAAAATAATTTATCTTTTTTGATAGCTCCACCCAATGCAAAACCAACTTGGTATTGATCTAGTTTTGGTACAGCTACTTTTGATCCGTTTATTTTTTTACCTGTAAGTCCTTCGTTTCTGTAAAAGCCATACACAGTGCCTGCCAAAGTATTGCTACCACTTTTGGTAACGGTGTTTACACCTGCGCCTGTAAAGCCCGCCTGTGTTACATCATAAGGTGCAATGTTTACTTGTATTTGGTCTATTGCATCGAGCGATACTGGTTGTGAACTTGTTTGCCCACCTGGTGTTGGCGCATCTAATCCAAAAGGATTATTAAAAACAGCACCGTCTAACGAATAATTGTTGTATTGCCCATTTCTACCTGCAAACGAAGTACCATTTACAGTACTAGATGCAGATGGTGTAAGTCTTGTAAAGTCATCGGCACTTCTACTAATGGTTGGCATCTGGCGTAATTGACGAGAACTTATATTTGTAGATGCTCCAGTACGTTGGCCATCAAATAATTTAGATTTTGATGCAACAATTACTGTTTCTAAATTGCCATCGCCTGCTTGTAACTTAAAATCAATGGCTGTATTTTGCCCTAACTCTAGTATAATATTTTCTTCCGTTTTTGAAAGATAACCAGTGTAAGTAACTACAATCGTATATGGCCCTCCTACTTTTAAGTTTGGCACTAAATAAGAGCCATTGCTTAGAGACACTGTAGATTTATTTATACCTGCATTGGCATATGTAATTTTGATAGTTGCCCCCGAAAGTGGCTTCCCATCTGTACTTGTAATACTACCACTAAGGGTTGAAGTGGTAACTTGAGCGGTTGCTGTAAGGCATATTATGTTTATAAAAAGAAACATAATTACCTTAAATAGTTTGTATCTGGTCATAATGTTGTTTTTGGTTAAATAATTTGGTAACAAAATTATAACAATCAATTAACGTACCAATATTATTTTTTTTGATTATATAAAAATATTTAATTCAAATGATTAATTGTGATATTTTTGTTTATTAATAAATTTTTATTATTAGAAATTGTACATCAAAAAAATGTAATTGCTATTAAGGAGAAAAGCTGAATTCCCTTTCTAGAAAAATGTGCGTTAAATAAAAACTCACTTTATGCATAATGCTTTTATGAATGTACTATCATTGTTTTGACTTTATAAAGTCCTAAAAATTCAAAACATATCTCCTATGTTGTTTATAAATCTTATATTTTTGAAAACTAAACACATAAACCCATTTTGAATTTTACTTGCATCTCCGACACCCACGGCAAACACAACCACCTACAACTCCCCCCAGGAGATGTGCTCATACATGCAGGCGATGTATCGTCGATGGGTAAGGAGCAAGAGGTATTAAATTTTTTAGATTGGTTTGCCAAGCAAGATTATGAGTATAAAATTTTTATAGCCGGCAACCACGATTTTTATTTTGAGCGCATGCCCGATGCAGATATACAAAATATTATTCCAAGCAATGTTATTTATTTAAAAGATAGCGGCGTTACTATAAATGGGATCAACATTTGGGGCTCGCCCATTTCGCCATGGTTTTACGATTGGGCTTTTAATAGGCATAGAGGAGCACCAATACAAAAACATTGGAATCTAATTCCAAATGACACCGATATTTTAATAACCCACGGCCCAGTGTTTGGCATATTAGATTATACAACCGGCGGCATGCGTGTGGGCTGCGAAGATTTATTAGCAAAGGTGACCGAAGTAAAACCAACATTTCATATATGCGGGCATATACACGAGGCATATGGCATGCAAGAAAAAGAGCGCACTACATTTATTAATGCAAGTGTGCTCAATGAAAAATATGTATTGGTAAATGAGCCGATTGTATTTGAGTTGTAATTTATTTCTGAGTAACGTCTGTCGCATGGGACGTTGCGTATAGTTTTAGATTAGCTTATTTTTATAATACTGCACCGCTGTCCCTCATCATGTGACCTTGCTGGGAAGTATTGTTTGTACGCTTGACTATTTAATTATTTTAATCTTGATAATTTGTTAGATAGGCACTCTTACTATAGCAGTTGTACCTTCTTTATCGCTGCTATCGTATTGTAGGTTACCATCTAAAAGTTGTACCCTGCTTTTAAGGTTGCTAATACCTATGCCATTCTTTTTTTCTTCCGACATGCCTTTGCCGTTATCTTCTACTACCAATAAAATATGGTTATTCATTTTACGCAATTGTACGAGCACTTCTGTGGCATGGCTATGTTTAATGATGTTGTGTGCCAGCTCTTGAAAAATGCGGTATAAAGTAATTTCAATTTTATTGGCCATTCTTTCATCGGGCAATGAAGCATGAATTTCATATTGAATGCCTGTTGGAGCTAATATTTTTTGGCAAATATCTTCAACCGCTAATTTTAATCCATACTCTTTAAGCGTTTGAGGCATTAGTTCATGAGAGATATTTCTAATGTCCAAACTAATGCGATTTAATTCTTCGATAAGTTTAGAGTCTGCATGTTGCTGATGCATGGCTAGTTTTACAGCTACAATCTCTTGTGCAATACCATCATGTAGTTCTCTTCCTATTCTTGCTTTTTCTTTTTCTTCACCTTCTATAAAGGCATCAATAGAAATTTGCTTTTGTGTAGCTTTTTCTTTAGCAATGCGTTTGTTTGCCCTGTAGTACAACCATAAGCCAGCAAGTGCCGCAAGCATTACCATTGCTGCAATTAAGTAATATAGGCGGTTTTTCTTTTGTTGCTCTGCTTCTATTTTAAATTGCAAAATTTGATTTTTAAATTTTGACTCTGATTCGGAATAAGCTTGTGCATTTACTTTTTGATAATCAGTAGCTAATAATTTATAGGCAGAATCGGTTAATCTATATGCTTCTTTATAATTTCCACTATTTCTAAGTACTTCACCATACACTTGCATAATATGCGTTTTGTCTTTAGTAAGGGTTGGGTTTTTTGAGACAAAATCAGCTGCTTCTTTAATGTTAACTATAGCTTCATTGTGTTTGCCTGTTTCTGAAAGCGATTGGGCATAAAAGATTAATGCCCCTAAATACGGAGAAGTAAATTTCCCTCTGGATAATTCAATAATTTGTTTATAATAATAATTGGCACTATCGTATTTTTTTTGAAACTGCAAGCTAGTTGCCATTAGTCGTAAGGTTTTAAACCCTTGCTCACTAACCAATGAATCGCTTTTTATTAAATCATTATAGGCTATTGCAAAAAAAGAGTCTGCAGTTTTAAAATTATTTATCCCTTTTCTTTTTAAATAAATTTCGTCTAAATAAATTGCTCCAAGGTTAGTGGCTAACTTAGCACTGGTTTCATGATTATTATCTTTTATACACAACTGTAAACCTTGTCGCCAATTAGCTTCTGCTCTTGACTTGTCATCTAAATAATATTGTGCCTTACCTTTTACAAGCAATACTAAGGCCAGTAATTTTGTATCGGTTGATTTGGTTAGTAGCTCAATACTTTTGTTAGAATAAAATATGCAAGAATCGTAGTCGCCGAGTAAAAATTTTTTTTGTGCTACAAGGCAATGCAATTCCGGATTTGATTTGTCATTAGCCAAAACGGCTTCCAATTTTTTTAAAGCAGTAGCAGGATCTGCAATAGTATCAAATTGCTTATACTTTTGTGCATAAGCATCTCTAGAAAAAAATAACAGTAAAGCTAAAATATAACGCATCACACAAAATAATTTTTAATGGCAACAGCCACCAGTTTAGAAAGTGTACTTGCACCAAATTTGTGCATAATATTTTTCTTATGGGTATCTACTGTGGCAAAGCTTAAAAAAAGTTGTTGAGCAATTTCTTCGGTTGTTAAGCCATCACAATATTTACCCAATATTTCAACCTCTCGTTTTGTTAAAGCTTCTTTTAAATAATATTCGCTATTAATGCTAACCTTTATGGTGGAAGTATTGATATAATTAACGGCTTCTGAAATGTATTTCTTTTTATTTTCTATTGCTGTTATGGCTTTATCAATTTCCAGTGCATCGCAACTTTTGTGTAAGTAAGCATTGGCTCCATGCTCCATACTGGTATCCACATATTTTTTATCAGCCGTCATAGAAAGCATTAATATTGGCATGGTATAACCTTTGGCTCTTAATTGCTGTAAGGTAGAAATGCCATCACCTTCCGGCATATACACATCTAAAAAAATCCATTCAGGTGCTTTTGCATTACAAGCTTTAACTACCTCTTGCCCATTGGTGAAAATACGAATATTGGTATAGCATAAGTGCTGCAAAAGGCTGCTGATGCCCTGTGCCACCATAATGTGGTCATCTGCTATATATATTAAATCGGGTTTTATTTCCATGGTTGCTGGTGTAAAATACACATTAAAAGTAAAAATGGGTTAAAATATGGTATAAAAAAATACACTAATCAGTGTATAGGAAACCGCAGCAATTACAACCAGATTTGTAATATATTTTTTAACTCACTTATCATGAAAAAGTATTTAGTTGGTTTTTTTATAGTATTCGCCTTTATGCCAAATTCATTAGCTCAAACATTTACTCTTGTAAAAGATATTAGGGCTGGGGTTAGTACTTCTGCCCCTGATGAATTGACAGCATTTAACAACAAGCTATTTTTTAGGGCAAATAATGGTACTAATGGGAATGAGCTTTTCGTTACGGATGGAACAGAACCGAATACTTTAATGGTGAAAGATATTAGACCCGGTGCATCAGGCGGAAGTGTAGCACTTATGTCTGTACTTAATAATAACCTGAGTTTCTTTTCTAATGATGGAACTAACGGTGTTGAATTATTTAAAAGTGACGGAACAGAGTCTGGAACAACTTTAGTTATGGATGTTAATCCAGGAACTGCTAGTTCAGTTGGCGGCTTTTTTACAACACTTAATGGATATAAATACTGGGACGGAACAGTTAATGACGCAAGCGGTCCGGTAACAGAATTATGGCGAACTGACGGAACAGCGGCAGGTACAACTCTGGTGAAGGCAATTCAGGCTGTTGGTACTGGTGGCAGTTCTCCAAGAAGTTTTGTTACAATCGGGAATCAAATATTCTTTTTTGCCGATGATGGGGTAAGTGGTTATGAAGTATGGAAGTCTGACGGTACTGCGGCAGGTACTGCACTTACCAAAGACATTAATCCCGGCAGTCTGCCATCTTCACCTGAAGGACTTGAGATAAAGGGCTTTAACAATGTTGCCTATTTTAAAAAAAGCAATGGTGTTAATGGCGTAGAGTTATGGCGTTCTGATGGAACTGAGCCTGGAACATATATGGTTAAAGATATTAACGCAGGGGCTGGTGATAGCAATCCTTTTAATTTTATTGTTTTCAATAACTCATTATATTTTATAGCAACGGACGGTGTTTCCAATAAACTCTGGAAAACAGATGGAACAGCAGTAGGAACAATATCACTTGCAGAAGCTGGTGGAGTTTTTAATACCAGCGGATTAATTTCAATGGCTGTTTTGGGGAACTATTTATTTTTTCCTGGTGTTGATGCTACCAACGGAATGGAGCTATGGAAAACAGACGGAACTATTGGCGGCACCGCAATTGTTAAAGATATTAATCCGGGAACTGCATCTTCCGGTCTTGCAAATTTTATTAATGTTGGTAGTAAAATTGTTTTTAAGGCTACAACAGCATCTGAAGGAGCAGAGCCATGGAGCAGCGATGGTACTGCTACCGGCACTAATTTAATGCATGATATAGAGCCCGGAACCGGCTCTAGCGTGATTGAAAAGTTTACAATTGTTGGATCAAAACTTTTTGCACTGGCCACTACCACTACATACGGTAGAGAAGTATGGGTAATTAATAATTTTGTAGTTCTTCCTCTAGAATTCATTTCCTTCTCTGCACAAAAATGTAACAACAATCAAGTTTGTTTAAATTGGAAAACAGCCAACGAACAAAACGTAAGTCATTTTGAAATAGAAAGAAGTATTGAGGGTATCAATTTTACTACCACGGTTATAAAAAATGCAAACAATCAGACAGAGAATACTTATACTGTAAAGGATGACATTTCCGCTTTGCTACACAGCAAAAAAATCTATTATAGAATAAAACAAGTGGATAATGATGGCCGCAATAAATTAAGCAATATAAACTTGGTGCTATTAGACAATAAAGGACTAATGGTATATCCTACACTAGTTACGAATTCTTTTTTTATACAAAATGATGCTAATGCAAAAATGCAATTGCGACTCTTAGGCGCTGATGGTAAATTAATAATACAGCAAATAATAAACCCTGGAACAAATGTGGTTTCCACGGAGATGTTACCAAGCGGTATTTACTATTACAATGTTGCAAGCGATAATGGAATTGAAATAAGTGCGGGAAAAATTTTAAAACAATAAATTAAAACAATTTAGTTATTGGCGGTTTACGAACAACCTTGAACCTTCAACTTTCAACAATGAACTTCCCTAATTCATCATCTCCTTTGCATTTGCAATGGCAGCCGCTGTAGGCTTTTCCCCACTCAGCATTTGTGCAATGGCTACAATTCTTTCATCGTCGTTTAACAAGCGTACAGATGTTTGTATGGCATTGTTTACAATTTGTTTATACACAAAATAATGTGCTGCGGCTTTGGCAGCTATTTGTGGTTGGTGTGTAATGGCTATGAGTTGGTGGCTTGATGAAAGGTCTTTCATAATAATACCAACTTGCTTTGCTGCTTCGCCACTAATGCCGGTATCTATTTCATCAAATATTAAAACTGGTAGTTGCAGTTTTTTTGCTACCAACGATTTTACAGAAAGCATTAAGCGACTGAGCTCACCACCGCTAGCTACTTTGTGCAATGGTTCAAAACGATTGCTCTTGTTTTCATCAAACAAAAAGTTTATTTCATCGTTGCCATGTGCAGAAAGCGTAGAAGATTTTATTTCTACTTTTATTTGTGCATTGGGCATGCCAATTTGTGCAAGCAATGCATTTACTTTTTGGGTAAATGGTTTTGTTTGTGCATTTCTATTTGCATTTATTTTTGTGGCAATGTTGGTTGCTTCAGCAAAAAGTGTAGCGCTTTCTTTTTCTAATTTTTCTATGTTGGTTGTTATATTAAAAACAGCATCAAGCTTTTGTTGTAGGGTTTCTTGTATTTCTAATAATTGCGCTGTGGCAGTTACACTATGTTTTTTTTGCAATTTATACCCTGCGGAAATGCGCTCGTTTACGGTGTTTATGCGTTCGGCATCGTATTGTATGCCATCGTCTATTCTTTCTAGTTCGTCTGCTACATCTTGTATTTCTATTTGTGCGCTAACCAATCTTTTTTGTAAGTCTTCTATATCTGTGTGGTATTCTTTTAAACCGCCGAGTTTTTGTGCCAATGCTTTTAAGTTTTGTGCTATTGGTTCTTCGTTATTGATAAGAGGTGCATAAACAGCGCCTAATTGTAGTTTTATATTTTCTGCATTACTAAGCAATTTTATTTCTGTCTCTAAATTTTCCAATTCATTTTCTTGCAGATTTATTTCTGTAAATTCTTCCAATAAAAATTTATTGTAATCTGCTTCTTTATCTGCATTGGCTTGTTGTATGCGCAATGCTTCTAGTTCATTTTTTGCAGTGGTA
Source organism: Ferruginibacter sp. (assembly GCA_043729825.1). GTDB lineage: Bacteria > Bacteroidota > Bacteroidia > Chitinophagales > Chitinophagaceae > Ferruginibacter. The sequence continues at coordinate 6,528 of JAYTLA010000027.1, read as the reverse complement.
TATTTCGAAAAAACAGTTTTTAGTTCTGCCAATAAATTTGCATTATCTGCCAATGCATCTATTACTTCTCTCTGAAAATTTTCTGTACCTATTTCTTGTGTATCAAATTGGCGATGCAAGTCCACCAAGTTGTTGCTGAGTTCTTTTAGTTGTGTAAGATTTACAGGTGTATCATTTACAAAACTTCTGCTTTTGCCATTGGCGGCTATTTCTCTGCGTATAAGAATATCGGCTTCGTTATCTAAATCATTGGCTTCAAAAAAATCTTTTACGCTTGCATTGTTTTTTAAATGAAAAGTAGCTTCTACAATACATTTTTTGTTTTTGTCTTTTAGTACGGCTGTATCTGCACGCTTACCTAGTACAAGGTCTAGCGCACCCATGAGTATGCTCTTACCTGCACCTGTTTCGCCAGTTATAATGTTTAACTTTTCTGAAAAATTGATGACCAATTCATCTATAATAGCGTAGTTGAGTATTTTGAGTTTTTGTAGCATAGTTGTAAAAGGAGCAAATTAGATAAAGTAAAGGATATGGGGAAATATTTTTGCTCATTTATTTAGTAAAGTTTATTTTGCCGAGGATTTTTTTTGCCGAGGAGTCGGGAAGGCGTTTATTTATTTTTAAGACTGGAAAGTAGATTTTGCTTCGCAAAATTTTGGTTTGCCACAAAGCCGCTAAGGCACAAAGGAAAAGCTTCGCTTTTATTGCTTCGCAATTTCTTTTTTGGTAAAATTTTTTGCCGAGAAGGCGGTAAGGCGTTTTTTCTTTTGCCGTTTTACCTACTTATCGGCTACATTATAGTAAAAGGCGGTAAGAGAAAAGGTTCGCTTTTATTGGCGTGTCCATTACAACGAACCCCAACGGGGTTTACTTTGAGTAACCATGGGTGAAACCCATGGATTGCGACATGGCTCGCAACAACCCCAACGGGGTTGAATATGCTGTAGAACACAATCCATAGTGCATAATAAAAGCTGAAAAAAGATTTACTGATGAAGAGCTGCGGTGGACTGAGCGATGTGCTTTTTTGTATGCATGCGCCTTAGGCGCATATGCATACAAAAAAGTACGGAACAGCGAAGGAGACCGAACAAAAGTTCAAGAAAGTGATGAAGCCAACAGCCCCAAAAAACAAGATAATCCATCATAAAAATATTTATTCCATTTTGTTTTTTACCTTTATCGCAATTAATAAACATTGTAATGGTAAAAACGGGAGATTATAATACGCTACGGGTATTGCGCAAGGTGGATTTTGGGGTGTATTTAGATGATGGCGAAGCAGGAATTTTATTGCCAAAAAGATATGTACCTGCAGGTATAAATGAAGGGGATGATATAGATGTATTTGTATATCATGATGGAGAAGATAGGCTGATAGCTACTACCGACAAGCCTTTTGGCGTGGTGGGAGATATTTTGAAAATGAAAGCAGTATCGGTAACGGAGCAAGGGGCGTTTATGGAATGGGGTATTATGAAAGATTTGTTTGTGCCAAAAAGCAAACAAATACAAGGCATGCTACCCAATGGCGAATACTTGGTAAAAATTTATAGAGACGACCAAACGGGTAGGGCAGCGGCTTCTGAAAGAGTAGAGGAGTTTTTGCATAATGATCATATAACAGTGAAAGAAGGAGATGAGGTAGATTTAATTGTGCTGCGCAGAACGGATATTGGATATTTGATGATTGTAAATAATGTGCATACGGGTGTGTTGCACATGAATGAGGTGTATAGGCCAATTGGTGTGGGCGATAAATTTAAAGGCTTTGTAAAAAAAGTTACGCACGATAATAAAATAGATGTAGTGGCAGGAAAAATGGGCTACAGCAGGGTAGAGGGCGAAGCAGAAAAAGTTTTGCGCTTGTTAAAAGAAAACAATGGCTATTTGCCTTATCACGATAAAAGTGATCCTGAAGAAATTTATTTGTTTTTTGCCATGAGTAAAAAAACTTTTAAAATGACAACGGGTAATTTGTATAGTGAAAGAAAGATTAGTTTTGAGGAGGGGGGGATACGTTTAGTTACGGTTTAGTATCTGCTTTTTTTAGGGTGATAGTTTAGAAGGTTTAGAAGTTTAGTTTGCTTAATAAATTGCAAACGATTAATATTATATTTTTGTTTTTGATGAATGAATTTTGGATAATTGCTCTTGCAACAATAGGTTCTTTTTTTGCAGGGTTTATTGATGCTGTAGTGGGCGGTGGTGGTTTAATACAAGTACCATTGTTGTTTATTCTTTTCCCAAATATGATGCACACCAATATTATAGCTACCAATAGATTTGCTAGTATTGGCGGTACCATTGTAGCCGCTAGGCATTACTTAAAAATAGTAAAAGTAAATTACAAATACATTCTAATTGCTGGTGTGCTTACGGCTATTGCTTCTTACAGTGGTACCTATTTAATGCACGAAATTCCATTGCATATTTTTAAGCCTATTTTATTTGTTTTAATAGTGCTGCTAACGCTGTATACCTTTTTAAGAAAAGAAGTTGGGCAAACTGAAAAGCCACAAACCAATACAAAAAAAATATATTTTTTATTTGCAGCAATTGGTATTGTGCTTGGGTTATATAATGGCACTATTGGGCCTGGTACTGGTACGTTATTGGTTTTTGCATTGGTGCATTTTGTTGGATTTAATTTTTTAAAAGCATCAGCATATGCTAAAGTTATAAATGCTATTGCCGATGGTGCATCGTTGATTGCTTTCTTTTTGCAGAAAGTGGTGATGTTTCATATTGCTATACCAATGCTTGCATCAAATATGCTTGGTGCATATGTGGGTAGTAAAATGGCCATAAAAAATGGTAACGCATTTATAAGAATATTTTTTATTGTGGTAATGCTTTTGTTGCTGAGTAAATTGGGTTGGGATATTTGGAAAAATTTTTAGTATATGCAAAAAAAAAGTCGCTAAAATAAATTAGCAACTTCTTTCTGAAATCTATCCTTACCCTTTTATTTGAAAATCATTATTTTTTTCTTTATACTAATATTTCCATCTCTCTTTTCCTGTGGCGTGTATTCTCCATTTGGTAAAACCCTCACTTCAAAATCGGCTTGTTTAATTGTTTTTCTTCTTTTTTTAGGAATAGAGGCAGACACATCTTTATTATTGCATATCATTGTTGCATAATTATTATTGCTTTCAGTTATTTTTAATTTAAAATTTGCTTTAGTACTGTTTGTTATTTTTAATGATGCTGCCGAGGCTTTTAATTGGGATGTTGGTTTTGCATGACTTATTTTGGCTTTAGAAAAAGTAGCTACTAGTATGAAACAAAAATTACAGCAAATCCTTCTTAAACAAGTTTTCATTTTTGTTAGTTTTGGTTTTTAGTATTGGATATAAAAAACTAATTGTTTTGTATTAGACGCAAAACACTCAATAATGTTGTGTGAAAAAGGCATCTGGAGCCACTAAGTTATTGTAGTTATTTTTCGAGATATTGTAATGTAGTCTTTTATTTGAGCCTAAAGTTAGTCTTTGCTAAAAGCCGATATGAAATGGGTTTTGTATAATAAACCTAAAACTCATACGGTTATGAGGATATTGTTATTCTAGTGCATATAGAATAATTTCGATTTTAGAGATTATTTTTGGGATGTTTTGTTTTTGTATGATATAGTTTATTTGCCGATACAAAACTTCGAAAATATAAAATCCAACTTATCCTCATTGGTAACCTCTCCAGTTATTTCGCCTAAATGGTACAATGCTGCACGAATATCGGACGATAATAAATCACCAGATATATTTGCATCTAAACCTTCTTTAATTGCTGTGAGTGAAGCTGAAATATTTTTAAGCGATTCTAAATGGCGAGCATTGGTTACGATATTGTTTTCTGCATTGGTAGTTGCATGTACCGTGGCGGTAAACAAAGTTTGCTTTAATTTATCAATACCCTCATTATTTTTTGCAGATATAAATTGAATATCTTTTTGGGGATATTTGCTGTCTTCAAAACCTTTATCAGCTTTATTTCCTACAAGTAAGTATTTTATATTTTCTGTTTCAAAAATATTTATTTGAGTTTGTAAGTCTGATGAACTTTCTGTATTTACATCAAAAATATAGAGTACAATATCTGCGCTACGCATTTTGCCTAGGCTTTTTTCTATGCCAAAGTTTTCAATAATATCGCCAGAGTTTTCCCTAATGCCAGCAGTATCTATCAATCTAAATAATATGCCTTGTATGTTTATGATTTCTTCAATCGTATCTCTTGTAGTGCCAGCAATATCGCTTACAATGGCTCTTTCTTCGTTAAGAAAAATATTGAGTAATGTTGACTTGCCTGCATTTGGTTTACCAATAATAGCAACACTTACACCGTTTTTTATTACATTTCCTAAGGTAAAAGAATCTATTAGTTTATTGGTTGATTGGTTGATTTGTTCTACTAAGTTTTTAAATTGGGTTCTATCTGCAAACTCCACATCTTCTGTTGCAAAATCCAATTCCAATTCTATCAGTGCCGAAAAACTAATTAGTTGCTCACGCATATGGGAGAGCTCGTGCGAAAAGCCACCACGTATATTATGCAAGGCAGCTTTTTGAGAAGCTGCTGTATTTGCAGCAATAATATCTGCTACTGCTTCGGCCTGTGTAAGATCCATCTTGCCATTTAAAAATGCTCGTTGCGTAAACTCTCCTGCACGTGCAAGGCGTGCACCTTTGCTCACACAAGCTTCTATAATTTGTTGTTGTATAAATGTGCTGCCGTGGCAACTTATTTCTATGGTATCTTCTCCAGTAAAACTTTTAGGTCCTTTAAATAAGGTAAGCACCACTTCGTCTATAAACCTCTCTCCCTCTTTTAGCATGCCCACGAGTGCAGTATGAGTGGCTTGTTCTGCTATTTTTTTTGAAGGAAATAATGAACCTATAATACCAAATGCTTTACTACCCGAAATTCTTATAACCGCTATAGCACCAATGCCAGGTGCAGTAGCCAATGCTACAATGGTATCGTCCCAGCCAGATAGTTTGTTCATCATATTGCAAATATACAAGAGCTAATGTTGAGAATAATTTTTGTAAAGGGAGGCATTAATTAAAAATCTATCCTTTTAATGGATTTTTTTTTGCATACTTCATGTGGTAAATGCTCCAAAATACTTTCTTTTAAAATATTGGCTAGTCTTAGCTTTGCAAAACCTTTACTCGTCACCATACTTATTTCTCGTACTGGTGCAGGGCTTTTAAAATAACGCAGCATTGCTTTTTTTGCTGGACTCATATCTATTGTTGCCAATTCTGGCAATAGAGTAATTCCTTCATTTTTCTCTACAAATTTTTTAAGGGTTTCTATGCTGCCTGTTTCAAAATCTAAATGTTTTTCTAACGATGAAATTTTTTGCAACTCACAAAGATTGATGGCTTGGCTTCGCAAACAATGCCCTTCTTCTAACAACCACATTTTATTTACATCAATGTCTGTAGGTAATAAATATTTTTTTTCAAAAATTTTTTCTTTTTTTGAAACATACGCTACAAATTCTTCATTAAATAAAAATGTTTCTTGTAATTCTTTTTGCGAAAGTGGTGTAGCTAATATGCCAATATCTATCATTCCATTTTTTAAGCGTCGTATAATTTTATCTGTGGTAAGTTCACTCACACTTAAACTAACCGAAGGGTATTTTTTTATAAACTCTAGTAAAAATAATGGCAGTAAGTATGGTGCTAGTGTAGGAATAATGCCAATTTTTAAATTGCCTTCTACCGTATTTTTTTGTTGATGTATTAATTGACTCATCGTAGCACTTTCATACATAATTTTTCTTGCTTGCTCTATGATGATGACACCAGTTTCGGTAGGTGTTATGGGCTGTTTGTTTCTGGCAAAAATGATTGTTTTTAATTCGTCTTCTAGTTTTTGAATTTGTACACTTAAAGATGGCTGGGCAATATTGCACTGTTGTGCAGCTTTACCAAAGTGACGGTAAGTGTCCAATGCAATGATATATTCTAGTTGTTGTAAAGTCATAATAGGAATAAGCTATGATGTGATAAAAATAATCAATTAAAGTTATAACTTATTTTTTATATCTTTATGTTTTCAAGGTAGGAAAAATGAAAATATTTCCTATTTTGGTATAAAGAATTGTAATAGTAATTGTCACAAAATATTATCCCCGTGAAAATTTGAAGCCATGAGATTTATGCTCATGGCTTTATTTATTTATGCAATACAAGCTAACTTGGTTGGTTGTATTTTGATTTGTTTAATTTTACAAAAAAAATAATGCAAGAAAATAACCCACTTCATGGTAAGACTTTACAAATGATACTTACAGATTTGGTACATCATTTTGGTTGGGAAGGTTTAGCAGAACAAATAAATATTAATTGTTTTAAAACCAATCCTACTATAAACTCTTCTTTAAAATTTTTGCGCAAAACAGATTGGGCCCGCAAAAAAGTAGAAGAGCTTTACGTTAACGCTGTGGAGTAGGACTGAGCCATAAATTATTTTTTGGCTTTAAAGGACCAGGTGATAAAAAAC
>JAYTLA010000026.1:0-1154 GCA_043729825.1 Ferruginibacter sp. | reverse complement strand
GGGGTTTATAACGTGGTGGTGCAAGTCAGTGATGGCCTTTCTATCGATACTCAAGCCATTGCAATAACGGTAACCAATGTAAATGAAGCGCCTACCATTACAGGTGGCGATAATGCGGTGGCTGCTATTAACGAAAATACCACCGTGGTCAGCACAGTGGTAGCCACAGACCCAGATGCAGTATCTGTATTCACTTACTCAGTTGTGGGCGGTGCAGATTCAGCTAAGTTCACCATTAACGCGACCACAGGTGTATTAAGCTTTATTACTGCGCCTGATTTTGAAATACCAAGCGATGTAGGCGGCGATAATATTTATGACGTAGTTGTGCAAGCAAATGATGCAGGGGGTTTAAGCGATACACAAGCCATTGCAGTAACGGTAAACGATGTGGCTGCTGAAAGTGTCGATTTACCACCAACAGGCGCACTTAATGTTAGCAGTTACACACGCAATGCGACCAGCACCAATGCTAGTGTTACAGCCACCAACACGCTTAGCGACCCTAACGGCATGACAGGCTTTATACCGTTCCAATGGCAACAGTTAATAGGCGGCGTTTGGACCGATATTGCAGGCGCAACAGCAGCAACGCTGGCAAATCGTTCTAACGTCACCGTGCGTGTCACTTCAAACTACACCGATGCGTTTGGGCTTAATAACTTTGTTTCACCTGAAACCGCTATCATTGGCACTACTGCTAGCTCGACAATTGCAGGCTTAGCGGGCAATGACATCATGCTTGGCTTGGCAGGTAACGACATATTGAACGCCAGTACAGGTAACGATATTATTGATGGCGGCATAGGATTAGACACCTATAGTTTATCTGCCACAACGGCCGATGCCACGGTTAATCTTTCTACCAACACGTCCTCTAGCGCTCAAACAGGGTTAGATACGCTACTAGGCATCGAAACCGTGATTGGCGGCGCTGGTAACGACAACATCACAGATGGCGCAGGCGCAAGTAATTTACAAGGCGCAAACGGCAACGATGTCTTTGTAATGACCAATGACAATGCCAGAGACATATTGAGAGGCGGCAATGGCATTGATAGCCTAGATTACTCTGCTTTTGTCACTGATTTGGTGATTAATTTAGGCGGCACTAATGACATACTTGGTAGTGGCACAGCGGGTAATCTAGATAA
>JAYTLA010000025.1:0-11154 GCA_043729825.1 Ferruginibacter sp. | reverse complement strand
CTTTGGAGTTTAATATATCGAGTTGCATAATTATTTCTGTATTAAAACGATTGAACCAATGTGACCCGGAACCGAACCACTTACCAATATGTAGTTTTTCTCTGCGAAAATTTTAACCACTTTTAAGCCTTTCATCATCACTCTATCTCCACCCATACGACCACCCATGCGCATACCTTTAAATACACGACTAGCATCTGATGAGTTACCAATAGAACCTGGCGCTCTTGAACGATCGTGCTGACCGTGAGATTGACCACCCACACCACTAAAGCCATGGCGTTTTACAACACCTTGAAAACCTTTACCCTTAGTGGTACCAACTACTTCAATGCTATCGCCTTCTGCAAAAATATCTACGGTTATAGATTCTCCTACATTTTTATTTGATTCGCTATTGCGTATTTCTTTTACTACTTTTTTCGGTGCTGTATTAGCTTTTGCAAAGTGTGCAATTTCCGATTTGAGAGAGTGTTTTTCTTTTTTATCGCCAAATGCAATTTGTAATGCATTGTAACCATCTGTGGCAATGGTTTTCTTTTGTGTAACTACGCATGGTCCTGCTTCTATGATGGTAACGGCAGTTTGCTTGCCTGTTGCATCAAAAATACTGGTCATGCCAATTTTCTTTCCAATAATACTTTTCATTGTATCCTATTTGTATTCAGCGCTCCGTATTGTTTTTGTGGGCTTCGACAAGCTCAGCCTGACAAAGTCTCAACAAGGAGATGAATGTTTAATTTTCTATTTAAGATCTTGCCTTTTGCCTTTCCACCCCATGTGGAAGGTTCATTAGGCCTTAATTTCAACATCTACACCACTTGGCAAGTCTAGTTTGCTTAATGCATCTACTGTACGACTGCTGCTAGTGTAAATATCTAACAAACGCTTATGTGTGCACAACTGAAACTGCTCACGTGCTTTTTTGTTTACGTGTGGTGCACGCAACACAGTAAATATCTTCTTCTGTGTAGGAAGAGGAATTGGACCTGTAACTACTGCTCCTGTACTACGCACGGTCTTTACTATCTTCTCTGCAGATTTATCTACCAAGTTATGATCGTAAGACTGTAATTTGATTCTGATTCGTTGTGACATATATAAAGAACTTTTTGTAATCCGTTTTTTAATTTGGAGTGCAAAAGTAAGCGGATTAATTTAAATGGCAAAGTTTTTTTTAAGTTATTTTATTATTGAAAGGAAAGTATATAATTAAACTGTGTGGCCACGGCATTTACATTAGAAAAACATTCTTTTTTATTTACAAAGCAAGCATCCATTTACTAGCTTTTACTACATTTATGATTTCCTCTTTACATGTTATTTCTTTTTCTTCATCATTTGTTATGATTAACAGATTATTACAATCGAAATACGAGGCAGCTTCTAGCAAACCATCTATTTCTCTTTGCAAAGTATCCGGGTTACTTAAATCGTAACATACCTGTATTAGCTGTGTAGTTACATCTTTATCGGTTAAAACAAAATCGCATTCTTTAGTGCGACTGTAAAAATACAAACCCCTACCAAATGGGAATTGCTGCCGCAAATGCAAAAAAACTAGGTTTTCGAGCAATATACCATCATCGGTACTTGTACGTGTGAGTAATGCCTGTAGAAAGCCATTATCTATGCAATAATACTTTTTATCGCTAAATGTTTCTTTATTTAATGATGGATTCCAACGTGGAAGTTTTTGAAAAAAATAGATAGCCTCTAGATATTCCGCTACTTGATATAAAAAATTTTTATCGCTTTTTATACCTCCAGTTTTCATCTCATTGTTTATCTTATTTATAGATGTACTCTTGGTTAAATTGGTCAATATTCTTTTTACAAAGTATTTTAAAGCACTCGTATTTTTTATATCGTACCGCTCTACCAAATCCTTATATAGCATTACAAAATAATACTCTTGCAATGTCTGCTCCATAAATTGATAATTGTTTATTACCAGCTCCGGAAAAGCACTATGGGTTACATAATTTTTGTACGCTTTTGCTATTTTGGGTATTTCTTTTGAAGCAAGAACATCTGTTTTGGTACTGGTAAAAAAACAATATTCTTTAAATGATAGTGGAAAAACTTCAAACTGTAATGTACGCCCACGAAGCGTTGTGGCTATATCGGTTGCCAACATTTTACTGTTGCTGCCGCTTAAAAATATATTTTTTGTAAATGTATCGTAAAGCCTTCTTACAAATTGCTCCCAACCATTTGCAACTTGCACTTCGTCAAAAAATATAAAAACATCTTTGGGCTTGGTATCGGGATATAATTCTTTAAATGCCTGTATTATTTCATCAAAGCCTGTAGGCTCAAAATGTAACCGATCATCATCAAAATTTAAAAATAATATTTTGTCGTAGTTTATTTTTAGTGCCAACAATCGATTAACGGTATCCATCATTACCGATGTTTTGCCACCACGTCTTACTCCTGTTACAGTTATTATTTTACCAGTATTTATGGGTATAGTTACATGACGATTTGTAACCTTTAATGGCAGGTTTTCAGCAAAATCTTTATAGATACTTTTTAAGACATCTTTGTTATTCATGCCTCAAATGTATAATTTTTTCTTGAAATACAAGACAATTACTATATTTTTTTCTTAATATACAAGACAATATTTAGTAAATTGTCTTGAAAATAAAGACAATTTTACTTTAAATCAATTACAACTTTAGCATTTTTTTGCTCCGACGATGAAATATAAACCTCATATCGCTTTTTATTGGCAGTTACTATCATTAATGACGTATTTGGCGGTATTGAACCCAAATTATCAGCTACCATTATCAACTCGTGGTGGGGATTGGCTTTATCTACTTTTATTTTTATAGTTATTGGTTTTGAAGAAAGCCCCGCATGATTTACAATTAATTGGTTGTTGTGATAAATGGTTACTGTATCGCCATCAATATCGCCATTGTCATACAATTCAATTACCCTCTCTGCTTCATCCGTTTCTATTTTTCGTACCAGTGCATTTTCTCTTGTTGCAATTACTTTTGGAATTATTACTGGTATTTGTTTTGCTTTTATTATAGCAGGAGCAATCGTTTTAGCTTCTGTTTTTGGTTTTGATGTAACAGTTTCAACAGGCTTTGTAACTACTTCTGCTTTTGAAACCACTTTCTCTACAGGTGTTGGCTTTGTTATTTCTACTATTGGCGGTTCTTTTATTTTACATTCTTTAAAAATAATATCATCCAAGGCGAAATCATTTCCACAGCCGCCATTGGTTAGATCTTCCATTTTTAACATGATGGCACTTATACTTTTCGACATCGTAAACTCTCCATAAAACTTTTTCCAATTTGGTTGTGCCCCTTGTGCCAATGCACCAGTTTTAAAATATACTATTTCGCTTTTATCATTTAAAAGCGACATTTTAATATTAGGTGGTGTAGGGCTACAACCATCTGCATATTTACAAATATTAGCTAGCCAAAAAGAAACTTCGTATGTTTTTCCTGCTTTAAGCCCAGCAATATAATTTATAAAAAAAATACCTGGGGTTACACTTGCGTTTACAATCATCATCCGTCCGTTGTTATCGTTAGGCGTATGATCTGCTAATACATTATGCCACCTGCCACCAAAGCATTCCGCTGTAAAAGCTGCAAAACAATACTCCCCATCTTTTGGACAAACCGTTGTACTCTTGCTATAATTATTTAAGCCAGTCGAATTAATATCCTGCGGAGCAGAAAGAGTTCCAAAATCAATTGTAACAGTTGAATCTTTAAATGTGCAATTATATTCTTGTGCTTTTACTTTAAGAAGCACAAGAAATAAAAAGCTTACAAGCAGTAATATATTTTTAAAAGCTTTTATCACTTTCCTTTTTTAGAAATAAAATTAAACATAAATGTATGCACGCTTTAACCGCCTATCATTTTGTAATACATTAAAATTCATTTATTGCTAGAATGTGATAAGGAATTTATGCTATTACGGGTATAAAAAATAAGTTTTAGTCAAAATTGTATTATTTCGGGTATAAAAAATGAAGAAAATTTAAATTTATACTATAAAAGGTATATCTTTGTGGTAAAATTAATTTTGTGTAGTATTAAAGGTATAAAAAATGAATAAAGAAAAAGGAAATGCACTATCCCTATTTGTAAAACAAAAACGCAAACAAATAGATATAACACAAATAGAACTTGCAGATAAAGCTGGAGTAGGTTTGCGTTTTGTAAGAGATATGGAGCAAGGCAAAATGAGTTTACGAATGGATAAAGTAAACGATGTATTAAAACTATTTGGAGCAGAACTAGCACCAAGTAATATGGATAGAAATAAACTAACAAACAATGGCTAGAAAAGCACAAGTGTATATGAAAGAAATGCTAGCAGGAATGCTAGAAGAAGTAGCCACAGGTTATGCCTTTGCATACATAGATGCATATGTACATGATGCAAATGCACAAGCAGTGAGCAATACATTGCCCTTGCAAAAAAAACAATTTGAAAGCAATGTGTTGTTTCCATTCTTTGATGGATTGATACCAGAAGGATGGTTGCTAGACATAGCAGAAAAAAATTGGAAACTAAATGAAAAAGATAGAATGGGATTGCTACTTACCTTTTGCAAAAATTGTATAGGCGCAGTAAGTGTTGTAGAGCTAAAATAAAAATAAATGAAAAAGTATAAACAAAAATATAGTAACGAAGCCGAGCAACCTACATCGTGGATGTTGGAAGAACCGACTAGTGTGTATGTCACAAATAAATGCTTATACTGTTACGAACCACTACAAGAAAGCAATTCTGATTTTCATCAAGCATGTAATAAAAAGTTTTTTGGGCAGCTAGAAACTCCGCTGCTCGAATACAACAAAAATGATTTAGAAAAATTGGCCAATCAAATACTAAGCAGCCAAATGGCGGTAACGGGTGTGCAAGCAAAATTATCGTTGAGTATGCACCGCAAAGAAGATAAGAATGTGGTGAAGAAACTGACCATAGTAGGATTGTATGGCGACTATATACTAAAACCACCATCGGAATATTATGCGCACTTGCCAGAAGTAGAAAGTGCCACCATGCAACTTGCAAATGTATGCGGCTTACAAACTGTGCCCAATAGCCTTGTACGCTTGCAAGATGAAACCTTGTGTTATGTAACCAAACGTGTAGATAGAAATAAAAAAGGAAAACTACACATGGAAGATATGTGCCAGCTTACGGAACGATTGACAGAAGATAAATACAAAGGCAGTCATGAACAAGTAGCAAAAACTTTATTAAAATATAGTGCTACACCATTATTAGATGTTGGCAACTTTTATGAAGTAGTATTGTTTAGTTTTTTTACTGGTAATGCAGATATGCATTTGAAAAATTTTTCTTTATTGGAAAAACCAGGGTTAGGCTATACACTAAGCCCTGCTTATGATTTGCTAGCCACAGCACTTGTAAACAAAGCAGATAATGAAGAACTAGCCCTTACACTAAATGGTAAAAAAAGAAAACTAAAATACAACGATTTTTTAGTAGCATTTGAAACAAGTGGGTTAAACAAAAAAGTATTGGATAACACTTTAGAAAATTTTTATTACTGCAAAAGGCCAATGTTGGAAATGTTGGAAAAAAGTTTTTTAAATGATGAATTAAAAAATGATTTTAGAAAACTATTGGAGGAAAGATACAAGACGTTGTTTGAGAAAAAATTGCACCAATCTAATGCATAATAAAAGATGAGAAAAGATTTGTTGATGAGCCTAGCCCGGATAGGAGCGGAAATGGGTGAGGCACGAAACCCATTGCAGTGGATAGCCGGAAACTGAAGTTGAACAAGGGTTTGCTGTCCATGCTCCAAAAAAAACAAGATCAAAATTAATATTTCTAAAATCTTGTGTCTAATATCTAAAAATCTAACCTCTATTTCTTCCGCTTATAATCTCCCCGCTTCCATGCTTTTATAAATTCGTTCCAAGCAAAGGGGTTGAAAATGTTTTGTGGTGCTATTTGTCCAGCAGAATAAAGTTTTTGAGAATATTGTCGTTGGTATTGGCGGGATGCTTCTCTACCATCACTAGGCAAAGTAGCCATGAGTAATCGACGTGTGGCGGCATTATTGTTTCGGCGAGCTACGGCAAGTTCATCATCGGGCACATTGTTGTTTACAAAATCTCTTTCAAACTGCTCACGAGTCATACGAGGTTTTATAATGGTAGCGGGCAAATAAACAGTATCGGTTACCATAAGCTGAATAATGCTTTGCTGACTGCCTTGCAACTCTCTTGGAATGGTGATGGTAATTGGCTTATACCCGATGCTGCTAAATTCTACTTTATCGCCTTTAAGCACTACGATACTAAAAACACCATCGGAGTTTGAAACGGTACCACGGTTTTGCCCTTTAATAACAATACTTGCTGCGGGCACACCTTTGAGGCTATCGGCCGTCATTACTACGCCATACAATTGCACTACAGAATCTTTAAAAGTTTCGAATTGTGCATTGGCGGCTATCGGAGAAAAACAAATAAGTATAAATAAGTATCGTAAAAATGTGTTCATATTATATTAAATGCATTATCGAAATGCAGCAATTATTTTTTGATAAACAAAGTAAGGTTATCATTGTTTAATTTTGCAACGAAATTACATTTTTAACAATACATTTCGCTTAATGCACAATTTAAGCAAACGGATACAAACAATATGACAAACGAAGATATTTTAAAAGCGCTCAGCAATGTGGCTGAGCCAGACCTTGGTAGTGATTTGGTTACACTTAACATGGTGAAGGATGTAGTAATAAATGGTAACACCGTTTCTTTTACCGTAGTGCTTACCACACCTGCATGCCCTATGAAAGACCATATACAAAATGCTTGTACCAATGCGGTAAAATTATTGGTGAATAAAGAAGCGGTGGTAACGGTGAATTTCACCAGCAATACCACTAGCAATCGTACCGACCCAAAAACAATATTAAGCGGTGTAAAAAATATTATAGCTGTAGTGAGTGGAAAAGGTGGTGTGGGCAAAAGTACCGTAGCAGCTAACCTTGCGTTAGCATTAGCAGCAGATGGTGTAACAAAAGTGGGCATAATGGATGCCGATATTTATGGCCCAAGCCAGCATATTATGTTTGGCATAAGAGGCGAACGACCAATGATGAGAGACAATGGTGGCAAGGGTTTGATAGTACCCATAGAAAAATTTGGTATAAAGGTAATGAGCATAGGATTGCTAATAGATGAAAAGCAAGCCGTGGTGTGGCGTGGCCCAATGGTGAGCAGTGCTATAAAACAATTTGTAAGCGAAGTAGATTGGGGAGAGCTAGATTATTTGGTGATAGATATGCCGCCAGGCACAGGCGATATACACCTTACGATTGTGCAAACCGTGCCAGTAACAGGTGTAATTGTGGTTACCACTCCACAACTCATTGCACTAGCCGATGCTAAAAAAGGCATTGCCATGTTTGGACAAGCACAACTTAAAGTACCAGTGATTGGATTGGTAGAAAACATGGCATATTTTACTCCAACGGAATTACCCGACAATAAATATTATTTGTTTGGCAAAGATGGCGGCAAGCATTTGGCTGATGAATTTGACATTCCTTTTCTTGGTCAGATACCCATTGTACAAAGTATACGTGAAGGCGGTGATATTGGAGTACCTGCAATGATGAGCGACGAACCAATTAGTAAAAAAGCATTTGAAGATTTTGCAGGAATAGCGGTGAGGGGTATTGCAATGCGTAATGCGAATATGCCTGCTACGGAGATACAGGAGATAATGAATAATTGATAATTATATAATGAATAATGTTTTTAATGGTTGCTGTCTTTCTTGTGTCTAATGTCTAAAATCTTGTGTCTAATTTTTTGGAGCATGAGCAGCAGCAAACCATGAACATTTGTTTCCGCCTGTCTGTAGTAGTCTTGCACGGAAGTAGTTTTATAATTTGAAGTGTATTTGTGCAAGAGCTACTACTGCCCATGCGGGCTACGCTGAGCGGTGAATCATTATTGGGCTTTTATTATGCTATAGATTGATGCGATAGATTGACTCGAAAAATATATTATATTGCAATTGCAATTAAAAAATAAATTTAATTATGAAAACAGAAACCATGAATTATAGCAATATTGTTGAGACTATTTATGGACTTCCCCTTGAAGACAAATTAGAAATAGTTAGTTTACTTGAGCATAATATTGCAGATACAAGAAGAACCGAAATTGCAAATAGTTACAAAGAAGCACAGATTGAGGAAAAAGCAGGAAAACTTAAATTTTCTTCAAAGATTAGCGAAATAAAAAAAATGCTTTAATGGAAGTTTCATTCAGTAATTCTTTCAAAAAGGTTTTCAAAAAAAGAATAAAAGCAAGCGAAGTAGAAGCTGAATTTTGGTTGAGGCTTGATATTTTTATTATTGATCCTTTTGACGAGAAATTAAAAACACATAAGCTATCAGGAAAGTTAAAAGACTTATGGAGTTTTTCTTTAGGTTATGATCTTAGAGTTGTTTTTTATTTTACGAAAGATAAGCCGAAGAAAGTCATTTTTGTTAACATTGGCAATCATGATGAAGTTTATTAAAATATCAAAAGTGAAAAACTATTTAATCTTCGTCTTTATTGCATCTATATTTTCTTGTTCCTCAAACAAAAAAATGACAACAAATAATAACGAAGCTAAGCCCCCCATGCCTGTCCCGATTTTTTCGGGAGGGGTTGGGCTGCAATTCGACAAACAAGGCCACCGTGGCTGCCGTGGCTTAATGCCCGAAAATACCATACCTGCAATGGTACATGCATTAGGCATGGGTGTAACCACTTTAGAAATGGACATTAGCATTAGCAAAGACAAAAAAGTTTTTCTTAGTCATGAGCCATTTTTTAACCATGAAATAACCACCAAGCCAGATGGTAGTTTTATAGATGAAAAAGACGAAAAGAATTACAACATGTATTTGATGAATTA
This sequence comes from Ferruginibacter sp., assembly GCA_043729825.1. Lineage (GTDB taxonomy): Bacteria > Bacteroidota > Bacteroidia > Chitinophagales > Chitinophagaceae > Ferruginibacter. Next base: position 2,193 of record JAYTLA010000025.1, on the reverse strand, counting down.
CAGCGATATCATGAAGTATGATGTAGGCATGAAGCCACACCCACGCTTTGCACAGCAACAAAAAATGAAAGCGGTAAAACCATTATTGGCAGATGTGTTTACAACCATAAAGCAAGAAATGATGACGAGGAGAAGGCCCTATCCATTTTTTAATATTGAAACAAAAACACAACCTGCCACTAATAATATTTACCACCCAGCACCTGCTGAGTTTGTAGAGTTGCTCATGAAAGTTATCAAAGAAAACGGCATGGAGGATTTTGTAATCATACAATCATTCGATTTTAGAACATTGCAATATTTACATAAAAATTATCCTACCATTAAAACGGCTATGCTTATTGAGGATTATGATAAGCGTACATTCGAAGAGCAAATAAAGGACTTGGGCTTTGCTCCTACAATTTATAGCCCAGCATTTATTTTGGTAAACGAAAGTTTGGTTAAAAAATGTCATCTACAAAATATACAAATCATTCCTTGGACGGTAAATGATAAAACTAAAATGGATGAATTAAAAGCTTTGGGTGTTGATGGGATTATTAGTGATTATCCGAATTTGTTTAATGAGTAAAAAAGCACTTCATATTATTTTCTATGCATTTGCCATTATTTGTTTTATTGCAATGCTCTATCACATCAAAGGGATTTTTTACCCAACAAAATTATCACCCACTTGGCGGCATGGCATTTTTATTTGCATAAATATCATATTTATTTATGGTGTATTAAAACGGCCAAAATGGTTTATTTGTTTAGCAGCTATTTTAACAGTTCAGCAATGGTACAGCCATGGTGGTTATGCCATTCACCTTTGGCAAACAGAAAATAAAATTCATTGGATAAGCGTTGCAGTTATTTTACTTTTACCAGTGTTGATATGGTTGCTTTTTATAGACAGAAAAATTAAATCCCCAGCCACTGCTGTGCATTCTTAAACAATAATTTTTCTTTCAAACTATTTTCAAATTTCATTTCTTCAATCATTTTCCCAGGATGATGTTCGCCTAATGGAAAAGGATAATCGCTGCCGAGGCAAATATTGTCTTCGCCCATTACATCTATAATAAAATTCATGGCTTTGGTATCATGCACCAAACTATCTATCCAAAATTTGCCAATATAATCTCGTGGGTTTATAGGGTTGTCTATCGCAACCAAGTCGGGGCGTACATTGTAGCCATGCTCTATTCTGCCAATGGTTATAGGGAAACTACCTCCGCCGTGTGCAAAAGCTACTCGTAATTTTGGAAAAGCTTGTAACACTCCACCAAAAATCATAGAACAAATGGCTCTGCTCGTTTCTGCAGGCATGCCCACCAACCATGGCAACCAATATTTTTGCATTTGTGTTTCCCCCATCATTTCCCATGGATGTACAAACAATGCACAACCCAATTCTTCTGCTCGTTTATAAAAAGGGAAGAATGTTGCATCTCCTATATTTTTGCCATTTATATTACTGCCAATTTGTAAGCCCCGCATTTTTAATTCAGTAACACAACGTTCCATTTCTTGTATGGCTATATCAACATCTTGCAATGGCACGGTGCCAATTCCTAAAAATCGTTTATCATTTTTTGCTACCGTATCTGCAATATGGTCATTAAAAAATCGAGATGTTTCTAAGCCATCTTTTGCTTTAGCCCAATAATTAAATAATACCGGAATGGTAGATAACACCTGCATGCTAACATCAGTTTCATCCATTTCTTTCATACGCACGCTTGCATCAAAACAATTGTCTTCCACTTCTCTAAACAATTTATCGCCCTTCATCATACAGGCTTTGCAATTGCGGTGTTCAAGATGTATAAATTCACCATAGCCGAATTTTTGTACCCAGTTGGGCATTTTGCCGGGCATGATGTGGGTGTGTATGTCGATCTTCATATTTTTCACGCCAAGTCGCAAAGATGCAAAGGCGCAGTTTATTGTTTAATGGAAAATTTTATTAAGAACCAAATCATTTGCGCCTTATCTACTTATGCGCCTTTGCGTGAAAACTTCTACCCTTTCTTTATCGGCGGCGCCATAACGCTTCCACACTTACTACACGTTCTTTTTTGTTCATCATTATAAAATCCTTCCATCACCGGCGGCAGTTGCCCTACAATATCGTTGATCACTTTATACTCTTCATACAATTTATTGCCGCAGTTTTCGCAGTACCACAAAAATCCGTCTTCTTCA
>JAYTLA010000024.1:0-11335 GCA_043729825.1 Ferruginibacter sp. | reverse complement strand
GTGTTGGAGCAATCACTGCCGAGCGTGCGTTGAACTATGGCTTTACAGGACCAAACCTTCGTGCCGCCGGTGTAGATTATGATGTGCGTGTACATACGCCATACAGCAGTTACGAAGATTTTAATTTTACTGTTCCGGTTGGTACAACAGGCGATTGTTACGATCGTTTCCTTGTACGTAACCAAGAAATGTGGCAGAGTATAGAAATAATAAAACAGGCTTACCAAAAAGTACAGGAGTTTAAAGGCACAGATGCTGATGTTTATCATGCAGATGCGCCAAATTATTATCTTCCAGAAAAGAAAGATGTGTATACAAAAATGGAAGCACTTATTTACCATTTTAAAATAGTAATGGGCGAAACAGAAATGCCGGTGGGTGAAGTTTATTCTTCTGTAGAAGGTGGAAATGGCGAACTTGGTTTTTATTTAATTAGTGATGGTGGTAGAACACCGTATAGATTGCATTTTCGCAGACCATGTTTTATTTATTACCAGGCATATCCTGAATTGATAAAAGACAGTATGTTGAGTGATGCAATTATAACAATGAGTAGTTTGAATTTGATAGCGGGGGAATTAGATGCGTAAGGCAAATGTGCTAATAAGCCAATTTGCTATTGTGCTAATTTGAAGTTTATAATATTTTGACGTTAATAATAATGATAAAAACAATTGTTGATATAAATAATTTGAATCTACAAAACTATTATACGCTTTGGGAAGAATTTTGGTTTTTTAAATTAGGATATCATCCAAATAAATTAGAAAAAACAGGAAGTAAACAGACGTTTAAGCAAGCAAGATGTGAGGACGAAATTTTAGAAAAAGAATTTGTGGAATTTTATAATAACAAAATAAATAAATGAGTATTCAGTTTTCACAAGAGAAAATAAATGAGGTAACGAAAATCATTTCTCGTTACCCCGAAGGCAAACAAAAAAGTGCCTTGCTACCTGTGTTGCATATAGCCCAAGATACTTTTGGTGGTTGGTTAGATGTACCTGTGATGGATTATGTAGCTTCATTGCTTAGCATTGAACCGATAGAAGTGTATGAGGTGGCAAGTTTTTACAGCATGTACAATTTGAAGCCTGTAGGTAAATATGTTTTTGAAGTATGCCACACTGGGCCATGCATGATAAATGGAAGCGATGATATTACAGATTACATCAAACAAAAGCTAAACATTAAAGTAGGTGAAACTACAGCTGATAAAATGTTTACTTTAAAAACAGTAGAATGTTTGGGCGCTTGTGGGTATGCACCAATGATGCAACTAGGACAAAATTATAGAGAGCATTTAACAAAAGAAAAAGTAGATGCAATTATTGAGGAGTGTAGGAATGCAGCGGTGAGGAATAATTAAAAATTGAATGATGGAAATAAATATAATAAAAGCACACTACGTTGAAAGCTACAAGCTCGAAATTCTTTTTAGCAATGATTAAAAGAAGCTTGTAGATTTTAGTGCATTTTTACAAACACATAGTCATCCACAATATAATAAATACAAGAAGGAAAATAATTTTAAAAAATTGAAAATTGAAAATGGAAATGTGGTTTGGGGAAAAGATTGGGATATGATTTTTCCTGTGGATGAATTGTATAAAGGGAAATTAAATTAATAATGAACAAGTCAATACCATATTTAAAAATTGCAGAAGCTAAAGATGATTACAAATTGTATCTTTTATTTGAAGATGGAGTAGAAGGAGTCGTTGAATTAAAGAAATGGAAAGGAAAAGGTGTTTTTGAATATTGGAATGATGAATTAAATTTTAAAAAATTTAAAGTAACACAGGATAAAAAATTAGAGTGGAACGAGAATATTGACATGGATCCAGATGCTTTTTATTTGAAATTGATAAATAAAACATTTGAAGAGTATGCCTGTAATTAGTAGATTTTATGGAATATTAATCAAAATGTATTTTGGAGACCATGTGCCACCTCATTTTCATGCAGCGTATAATGAGTTTAGTGCACAAATATCTATAAATGATTTTGCAATTATAGAAGGATGGTTGCCACCGAAGGCTTTAGGATTGGTAGCAGAGTGGGCAAGTTTGCATAAAGATGAATTGATAGAGAATTGGAATTCGTTGAGTGAAAATGGTGAAGGAACTTTTAAAAAAATTGAACCTTTGAAATAAACAATGGGAATAACAAATGCTATATTAAGAGTAAAAGAACACCGCAAATCTGAAAAGATAGCAGAGGTAAATTTTTTAGTAGATAGCGGAGCAGTGTATAGTTTAGTGCCGGGTAAAATTTTAGATACGTTAGACATAGAACCATACAAAGAAATGAGTTTTTCTTTAGCAGATGGAAGTGTATTAAAAAGGAAAGTGTGTAGTGCGTATTTTGAATTTGAGGGAGAAGGTGGCCCTGCACCTGTGGTGTATGGAGAAGTAGGAGATGAACCATTACTTGGAGCAACAACATTGGAATCGTTGGGTTTGGTATTCAATCCATTTAATAGAACATTGCATCCAATGAGGATGTTGGTGGCGTAATTGAAACAATGAATAGTTGATTAATAAATAAAATTTAAAATAATAGTATGAAAATTATCGTCACAAGTTTACTCTTTATCGCATGTTTTTTTTTAGTAAGCTTTAAGACTCCTCTTGAAAATACAAATCTTACAATTGCTACAAAATTATCTTTTGATGAAGAAGAAGAGTTTGTGGAATTAATGGATGGTAAAATCATTAAAGGCAATGTAACTAAGTGTAATGTATTTAAAACCAATAGTTTTAAAGCTAAGGGTTCTGGGTATGTTGTTATAGATGATGTTAAATATGATTACGATGAAGTTATGGCAGTTCAATATAAAAAAAATCGGTTTAAAAAAAATGCAGATGGAGTATTTACCAAAAGATATTATAAAAGTAAAATTAGTGTTTACTATACCTGGATAGATATTGGCGGCGGAAGCACCACTCAAAATATTTATTATATTCTGAAAGGTGATAAAGGGGCTTTGATAGAATTGACTAACGGTAATCTCAGAACTTTGGTAAAAGATTGTCCTCCTGCTATCGCTGTATTAGATGAGCATGAAAAATTATCCAGAAGAGCTCAAATGAATAAAAGTATTTCAGTACTTTATGAATGTATAGATACGTATGATAAGTATTAATTCTTAGTTTTTTTTAAAGAGAAATATCATTATGCAACCTATTACACCATACATAAATTTTAACGGCAACGGAGCAGAAGCACTTGCATTTTATGCAAAAGCATTAGATGGAAAAATTGTACACTCACAAACATTTGGCGAAAGTGGAATGCCAATAGCTGAAGAAGCAAAGAACAGAATAATGCATGCCTTGTTTGAAGCAGATAAATTGCAATTTATGATTAGCGATTGCCAACCGGGAAAAGAAGTTACAGGTGGCAACCAAGTGCATTTATCCTTAAACTTTGATAATTTAGATTTGATAAATAAAACATTTACAAACTTGGGCGAAGGAGGAAAAATAACCATGGAATTGCAAGATACTTTTTGGGGTGCAAGGTTTGGAATGTTAGAAGATAAGTTTGGCGTGAATTGGATGTTTAATTTTGATTATCCAAAGAAAGATGAATAGGTTTTTTGTGAGTGCATAATAAAAGCTAAATAGATAAGTGAAGATGAAATGTGCGACGCCACCGAAGTTCAGCATAGCTGCTTCTTTGCTTGGCTAAAAAAAATAAAAAATGCGAAAGCATTTTAAATAAAATAGAAACCTTAGCGGGCTTTGTAATCTTTGCCCCTTTGCGTGAAAAAAATTAATATGAGTAAAAAATTATTATTAGCAAAACAACATGTACCCGGCATACGCACTTATGAAGTGTATAGGCGTGAGGGTGGCTACGCAAGTGTGGAGAAGGCACTTAAAATGAAGACCGAAGATATTGTGGAAGAAGTAAAGAAAAGTGGCTTGCGTGGTAGAGGTGGTGCAGGTTTTCCGTGCGGTATGAAATGGAGTTTTATTGCTAAGCCCGAAGGCGTGCCTAGGCATTTGGTGGTGAATGCAGATGAGAGTGAGCCCGGTACTTTTAAGGATAGATATTTGATGGAATTTATTCCGCATATTTTAATTGAGGGAATGATTGTATCGTCGTATGCACTTGGGAGCAATGTGAGCTACATATACATACGTGGCGAGTACGCATGGATAACAAATATTTTGGAGCATGCTATTGATGAAGCAAAACAAAATGGTTGGCTTGGAAAAAATATTCAAGGCAGTGGATTTGATTGCGAAATTTATGTGCAGCGTGGTGCAGGTGCGTATATATGTGGCGAAGAAACGGCACTGCTAGAAAGCTTGGAAGGCAAGCGTGGCAACCCTCGTATTAAACCACCTTTTCCTGCGGTAAAGGGTGTGTGGGATAGGCCAACGGTGGTCAACAATGTAGAAACGATTGCAGCAGTAGTGCCTATTATAAACGAAGGTGGTGAGGAGTATGCAAAAATTGGTGTGGGCAGAAGTACAGGTACAAAATTAATTTCGGCATGTGGTAATATAAACAAGCCAGGTATTTACGAAATAGACATGACCATTTCTGTAGAAGAATTTATTTACAGCGATGAATATTGTGGTGGAATTGCCAATGGAAAAAAATTGAAAGCCTGTATTCCGGGTGGGTCGAGTGTGCCTATTTTACCTGCTAATTTATTGCTCACTACGGCCAAAGGCGAAAAGCGTTTAATGAATTACGAAAGCTTGAGCGATGGTGGTTTTGCTACGGGAAGCATGATGGGTAGCGGAGGTTTTATTGTGTTGGACGAAGACCAATGTATTGTGCGCAACACCTATACACTTGCACGTTTTTACCGACACGAAAGTTGCGGACAATGCAGCCCTTGCAGAGAAGGAACAGGTTGGATGGAAAAGATTTTGCAAAAAATAGATACAGGAAAAGGAGAAATGAGTGATATAGATTTGTTGTGGGATATTCAAAGAAAAATAGAAGGCAATACCATTTGCCCACTCGGTGATGCTGCGGCTTGGCCTGTGGCGGCTGCTATTCGCCATTTTAGAGATGAGTTTGAGTGGCATGTAAACAACCCCGAATTGTGTTTGACAGAAAATTATGGATTGAGGCATTTTGCAGATGAGATACATGTGCCCGTAACCGTTTAAAAAAGATTGAATTTATTTTATGTCTGAAGAAATAAAAAAAGAAGCACCAACAGCGTTTAAAGTAACCATCGATAATATAACCATTGATGTAGCACCAGGTACAACCGTACTCAATGCTGCACGAATGATAGGTGGCGATGTAACACCGCCTGCAATGTGCTACTACAGCAAGTTACAGGGCAGCGGTGGTAAATGCAGAACATGCTTGGTAGAAGTAGCCGCAGGTTCTACAGCCGACCCAAGGCCAATGCCAAAACTAGTAGCAAGCTGCCGTACCACCGTAATGGATGGTATGATTGTAAAAAATATTACAAGCGATAAAGTGCAAGATGCAAGAGCAGGTGTGGTAGAATTTTTATTAGTAAACCATCCATTAGATTGTCCAATATGCGACCAAGCAGGCGAGTGCCATTTGCAAGATTTAGGTTACGACCATGGCAAGGCAGGTACAAGGTATCAATTTGCACGTCGGACTTTCAAGCGAGAAGATATTGGCCCTTACATACAACTGCACATGACGAGGTGCATACTATGCTATCGTTGTACGTATGTAGCAGACCAAATTACAGACAAACGTGTGCATGGCATTATAGATAGAGGCGACCATGCTGCCATCTCCACCTATATTGCAAAAGCGGTGGACAATGATTTTAGTGGAAACATGATTGATGTATGTCCTGTGGGCGCCTTAACAGATAAAACATTTCGTTTTAAAAATAGAGTGTGGTTTACTAAACCAGTAGATGCGCATCGTAATTGCGATAACCCTAAATGCTGCGGTAAAGCTACTTTGTGGCTTAGAGGCAATGAAGTATTTAGAGTAACAGCACGTAAAGATGAGTGGGGCGAAGTACAAAGTTTTGATGGAAAGCCAGGTTGGATTTGCAACACTTGTCGCTTCAATAAAAAGCAAACTACAGATTGGACGATTGAAGGCGTAACAACCATTAGCCGCCACTCTGTAATAGGTGCAAACAAATACAAAGTGTTAGATACACCACAAGAAACGATGACCAATGTAATGAGCGGGCGTGCACCAAAATTATTGATGGATATTCATGATGTAAGTGAGGTGAATAAAGAAGGGTTAGAATTGAGTGAAATAAATGGGCCTGCACATTCAAATGATTTTAAGTAATTGGATGATGAAAAGCATCAAAATAAATGAACAAAAAATAAAATCGTTTTAGAAAAATAAATTATGTTTTTAGCAATAGACCCATACCTCATTTTAGAAAAATTTGTTCTCATTACAATAGTAGTAATGGGCTCGCTTGTAATAGCCATGTATACCACTTTTGCAGAGCGTAAAGTAGCAGGTTTGTTGCAAGATAGGCCAGGGCCAAATCGTGCAGGTCCATTTGGTATGCTGCAACCATTGGCAGATGGAATGAAACTTTTTTTTAAAGAAGAAATTATTCCAAATTTTTCGTCCAAACTTTTATTTGTAATGGGGCCTGCATTGGCTATGATGACCGCTATCATGACAAGCGCTGTTATACCGTGGGGTGATAAAGTACATTTATTTGATAGAGATATGTCTTTACAAATAGCAGATATTAATATTGGAATATTGTATGTATTTGGTGTATTAAGTTTGGGTGTGTATGGTATTATGATTGGGAGTTGGGCTAGCAACAATAAGTTTGCACTCATGGGCGGTTTACGTGCAGCATCACAAATTATCAGTTACGAATTGGCCATGGGTATTTCGCTTATTGCGTTACTATTTCTTACGGGTACATTAAGCTTAAAAGAAATGGTGTTACAACAACAAGCAGGGCATTGGAATATTATTTACCAACCGCTCGGTTTTTTAATATTTATTATCTGTGCCTTTGCAGAGTGTAACCGTACACCGTTCGACCTTGCAGAAGCAGAGAGCGAATTAATTGGCGGTTACCACACCGAGTATTCATCCATGAAATTGGGTTTCTATCTTTTTGCAGAATACATTAATATGTTTATCAGCAGTGCAGTAATGGCTACCCTTTATTTTGGTGGGTACGATGTACCATTTTTTAATGAAGCCATACACGCCGACATGGGCAATTGGCTCGCATTAATTGGTATTGGAATGTTATTAATAAAAGTAGTATTTTTTATATTCATTTTCATGTGGGTGCGTTGGACAATACCGAGGTTTCGCTACGACCAACTCATGCACTTAGGATGGAGAATATTAATACCACTTGCATTGTTTAATATGCTAGCAACAGGCGCACTGATTTTAGCAAAGGCGAATCATTTGTTGTGGTGGTAAAGAGTTTAAAGTTGAAAGTTGAAGGTTCAAGGTTGGGAGTTTGAGGAAATGTAAAGTCTTTAAAGTGTTTGGGACTAAGCTCCTCTCTTGCCTGTCCCGAGAGGCGGGGGTGAGGTTTTTTGGGGGATTTAGGGGGCATTGGGGCTTTCATCAACAAACCTTTATTGAACATTTGTTCGGGCTATCCGCTGCAATCTTTTTTGTTCGTTCCTCACAAAAAAAGGATTTCCGCTTCTATCCCGCACGTGTCCCGATATTATTGTCGGGAGCCCTTCGGCAGAAAATCTTTATTCAGCTTTTACCAAAGCGTAGAACGAAACGAAGATTGAAAACGAAGATTGAAGTAAACAAAACTTTTGCGTCTTTGCTCCTTAGCGAGCTTTGCGTGAAACAAAAAAACTTAGCTCACTTTCGCAATTTTTGCAATTTTGCGTGAAATAATTAAAACTAAACATTCGCAAAAAGCACATTAAACCATTATTTTTGCGAAAAATAAAATTAAAGGAAATTGTATTTAAGCCAACAACAATTAGCACAAATTAGTACCTTCTTTCAGGATAAACCTGTGAAGAAAGTGTATCTATTTGGCTCTTATGCAGATGGCGATGCAACGGAAGAAAGTGATATTGATTTGTTGATAGAACCAACAGAAGATTTTTTGTTTTTGAAATTTGATATGCAAATGGATGGGTTAAAAGAATTGATGAAAAAGAAAATTGATGTTGTACCAATTGGAGCGCTAAGGCCAGATAGATATTTTACTCAATTTGTAAATAAGCAAAAGAAGATTATTTATGAAAGGGAAAGTTAGAGATTTGGATAGGTTATTGGATATAATCGAACAATGTAATTTTATTGTTAAGTATACCAATATTGAAGAAGATGATTTCTATAGAGATGAGGTGTTAAAATTAGCGGCAATGAAATCTTTAGAAATAATTGGTGAAGCGGCAACACAGATAAGTGCTGAAACTAAAGAAACACATAGTGAAATAGAATGGAAGCAAATGATAAGGGCTAGAAATTTCTATATTCATGAATACTTTAAAATACAATGGCCACTTGTGTGGGCTTCTGTAAAAAAAGAAATCGATTTCGAAAAAATAAAAAATTATTGTTCATATATAATTGAACAAATAAAAATAGAATTATAAAATGCAGTCATTAACCAACAGAGCACAAAGTGTAAGCAGGAAGCCAATGAGCTTTATGGAAAAATTGTATTTGCCCGCTATAATCAAAGGCATGCTTATTACCTTCAAGCACATTTTTACAAAAAACCCTACAATTCATTACCCTAAACAAAAGAGGGAATTTAGCCCAGTGTTTAGAGGAATGCAAATTTTGAATAGAGATGAAGAAGGGCGTGAAAATTGTACTGCATGCGGTTTGTGTGCAGTTGCTTGCCCTGCCGAAGCTATTACAATGGAAGCTGCAGAAAGACAAGAAGGCGAAGAACATTTATACAGAGAAGAAAAATATGCCGCTAAATACGAAATAAATATGTTGCGCTGTATATTTTGCGGCTTGTGCGAAGAAGCTTGTCCGAAAGACGCCATATACTTAAGTGAAACATTTACACCGGCAGATTATCAGCGGAAACAATTTATTTATAACAAAGAAGATTTACTAATACCTAATCCTATTACAGATAAAGCAGCGTACGAAGCGGCGGCTGGCAATAGAGTAAAAAGAGAAAAGGTAAATTAATAGCACAATAGCAATGGGTCATACAATGTTAATTTCATTTATTTTATTATCGCTAATGGCGGTGGGCAGTGCTATAATGATGATTACAAGCAAGAGTCCTGTAAATAGTATTTTGTGGCTTATTGTAGTGTTCTTTGCTATTTCGGGCCATTATATTTTATTGAACGCACAATTTTTGGCCATCGTAAATATAATTGTGTACGCAGGTGCTATTATGGTGTTGTTTTTATTTGTGGTGATGTTAATGAATTTAAATGCGGAAAGCGAGCCAATAAAAAACCAGCGCATGCAGTTTATTGCATTAATTTCTGGTGGCAGTTTATTGCTCGTTTTATTATCTGCATTTATGACCATGAAAAATACTCACCCAGTGATGATAGCAGGTGGCAATGCAGGATTGATAAAAACATTGGGCAAGGTGTTGTTTACAGATTATGTATTGCCATTTGAAATAAGTAGTGTGTTGTTTTTGAGTGCCATGGTGGGTGCGGTTGTTATTGGGAAGAAGGAAGGTTAGTTGAAGGTTCAAAGTTCAAGGTTGAAAGTTGTTGAACGTCGTTTAAAATTGTTGAAATGTGTTACAGTTGAAGTAAGATTGAAAATTGATTAGAAAAAGTTTCGAGTTTAAAAATTGTCAGGGTGAGCTTGTGGAACCCAGTGCTATTTATAACGAACTCTCGACAGAAATAACCCGCATTCGACATCCGCCTTAGGCGGAGACATCATTAATTTGAGAATTAAAAGAAGTATCATGAAAAAAATAATAATCACAGCATTCATTTTTTGCCTTGCCTTTGCAAGCAAAACAAATGCACAAGTAAAGTTGGATGATATTCTTGGTACAGTAACAGATTTATTGGGCAAGAAAGAATTGCTTTCTGTAAAAAAAGGATTTAGTCCAAAATTTTCTTTAGGAAAACTACAACTGAATAAAGTGGGTATTCTTGGGGAGCAATTAAAAGGTATAAAAGTATTGGGTACTATTTTTAATAGCAAGCGTGCAGAAAATATTACGAAGTTGTATAAGACTTATAAAACAGGGTTGGTAGTGTATAAAATTTTAGCAGGTGCAGGAACAGTAGTATCTAGTTATACTGCTGTAAAAGCTGCTACAAAAGAAAGAGGATTAACCAATACTGAGGTAAAACAATTATTAACACCTGCTGTTACGTCACTGCTTACAGGCGTTGTAACAAAATTATTAACCAAAAAAGCATCATACAAAGCTGTAGATATTTTCAATGGTGTAGTAAAGAAAAAAGTAAAAGATATTTTTGGAATTGGTGCTGCTTCACAAGGAGCTGGCATTGGTATTTATGTGAAATTATAATTATGGATATTAAATATTATATAGCATTATCATTAACATTATTCTGTATCGGAATTGTGGGTGTATTAACACGCCGTAATGCCATTATTGTTTTTATGTGTGTGGAGTTAATGTTGAATGCAGTAAACTTATTATTGGTAGCATTTTCAAACATGCATGCAGCTAGCCCTGCAGCAAAGGCATTGCCAACATTTGCAAGCGATGCACAAATTTTTGTTTTTTTTATAATGATAGTAGCAGCAGCAGAAGTAAGTGTGGGACTTTCTATTATTGTACTGTTATACAGAAACACACATAGTATAGACGTAAACTTTTTAAACAGATTGAAAAATTAAATAAGACAATGGATATAGCACAAAAATCTTGTGTCTAACATCTATTATCTATTATCTCTTTTATGAACAATGTATTAATTTGCCTCATTCCTCTACTACCATTGATAGGTTTTCTTATCACAGGGCTAGGAAGAAATATTTTATCAAAATCTGCAGCGGGCTTTATAGCAAGTGCCACCATCTTTGGTGCTTTTGCCATAAGTGTAATGGCTTTTTTGCAAGTAAAAGCTGGTACGGTTACAAACGTTCATTATTTCAATTTAATAAATATTGAAGCATTTAAAATTGCTTTTGATTTTAAAATAGACCAATTGTCTTCTTTGTTTTTATTAATTATTACAGGCGTTGGTTTTCTAATACACGTGTACTCTACCTCATACATGCACGATGAACCAAGCAAAGACTTTTCAAAATATTTTTCTTACTTAAATTTATTTGTGTTTTCTATGTTGCTCTTAGTAATGGGCGGCAACTATGTAATCATGTTTTTTGGTTGGGAAGGTGTAGGACTTTGCTCTTATTTATTAATTGGATATTGGTTTAAAAATAACGACTAC
>JAYTLA010000023.1:0-25975 GCA_043729825.1 Ferruginibacter sp. | reverse complement strand
AAATGGTTTATGATGAAATCGTTCGTACAGAAGATGATTTAGCAGAGTGGCTTAAGAAAAGTAAAATTAGAGTAGTTAAAATAGATGAACCTGTTACGAGATGTTTGCAAGCTATTTATGCAAAAAATCCACTTCACATAAATTTAGTTGACAATACAAAAGCCAGGTCATTAGCTGACCCATGGGTTATTGCACACGCAATGAATGAGAAAGCTACCATTGTGACTAAAGAAGAAAAGGTTACCGCACTAAATTCTACAAAAGTAAAAATCCCCAATGTTTGTGAGAATATGAATGTTCGTTGTATAAATGATTTTCAATTTATAGAGGAACTTAATATTCAATTTGAATGTAAAATATAAAATGTTTCTACTTTTGAGTAGCAAAAATTTCGCCCATAGCAGAAATGCAGCAGAGGCAGCTGCAGCAGGGTTTCTGTGCGGTAAGTTATAAATGAGTAATTAAAAATAGCAGACCATTTAACCCACTCAAAACAAAAGTGAAATACAAATTATTATATTTACAATCCTAAAATATTTCACCATGGCAGCAATAGTAGGTATAACAACTAAAAAAAATACTCGTCAGCAAATAACCCATATTACTGTATATGCAAGAAAACACAAAGAAGTAATACCCATGTTTAACGAAATAGGGTTGCTACCTAAAACGAAGTTTCAAAAGCAATGTGAAAAGGGAACACCCATTGAGGGAGCATTTGATGAAGTAAAAACACACATAAAAAGTTTATGGCGCAAATAGTTATTGATAATTTTGATTCACTCCCTACATTTCAATCACAAACAAGTTCATAAAACCCATCTATAATTAACTCAAAAAATGTAAATTTGTTTTAAACACAACGTATGAATACAGAAGCCATAAGACAAGAATTGCACAATTACCTTGAAATAGCAGAAGATAAAAAGGTAAAAGCTATTTATACTATGATGCAAGAAAGTATAAAAGAAAGTGCAATAGATTATTCTAAAGAATTTAAAGAAGAATTAGATACACGTTATGAAACATATAAAGATGGCTCTGCAAAAATGATAAATGCAAAAGAAAGTAAAAGCCGTATACAAAAAATAATTAAAGCTCATCGTAAGTAAATGAGTTACTCGTATCAATTTCATGAAGCTGCACAACTCGAATATGAAGAATCATTGCTATGGTATTTATTAGGCAGTGAAAAGCTGCTAACAATTTCATTATTGCATTTGATGAAACGCTTTCTTTAATCTGTAATCATCCTAAAAGATGGCGCAATATGTACAAAAATTTAAGAGAGCTAAATGTTAGAAAATATCCCTTCACAATTGTGTATGCAATTGATGAAAATTTAAAATTGGTTACAATTATTTCTGTTTATCATCACAAAAGAAATCCAAAAAATAAGTACGTCAAATAATTTTTTTTGCTAAAGCAATTTTAAAATACCAATATGTTAATGTATGTATAAACAGCAATTCATAAAATTTTTATAATTTTATCTTATAAAAATTTACTCCCATGCCCACCTTTACAAAAGAACAAATAAAAGAAATTGCAGACCAACTAGACTGCGGCTTTAGAGCTTTTTATCATAAACAAAATGGCGAATTGGTTTTTGTGCCCAATATGGATAAGCATTATGATATAGACAAAACGGCTCGGAAAGAAGAATTTGCAAAGCTTAGAAAGAAAACTGCGTTTCAAGAAATAAAAGCAATGGAATCGAGAGATTCATTTATTGTTATGGAAGATTTTGCAGAACAAGTAAATGATATATCATTGCAACAAAAATTATTTAATGCATTAAACAGAAAACACCCGTTTAGATAATTTACATTTGTAATAGACAATGCAGGTGGGCATAGAAATGCTTGGTTTGATTTTAAAAACAACCGTTATTTGGAGTGGGTAGAAAATCAGATAAATTTATATAACATTTCTTAAGCACTACGATTTGCAATACAAAAAAAGCTACACAATATTTTGTTAGGTACAAAATATGCATAGCTTTTTATTTTAAAACCGATTAAGTTATTCGATTAATCTTCTGCCAATACAATTACATAATCTTCTTCATCGAAATTTATGATGTCGGCTTTATTGGGGTTTATTTTTACACCAAACTTTTCTTCAGAGCTTGCACTGTGTTTACTAATTTTATAACCAAAAGCGGTTTCATTAAGTGCTGCGGCGCTTTCCATGATGGTATAAAAATTTACGTCTTGTTTTGGTTTTACATATCTGCTTATTGGCTTTAAATATATTTCAGAACCATCCGCTTCAAATAAAATGTCATATACTTTTTTAAGGTCTTTATTTTCGCTCAGCTGACTTAGCATTAAACTAATCAAATTATCGCTTACAATAAAATCATCTGCTTTTGCTACCACACCTAAATCTCTATTTTTTATATCAAGCATTTCAGATACGATGCTAAAATCTTTTCCAGACCTTTCGCTCATGGCACGCAAGTGTAATAAACAAATTAAGGTTTTTGCATCGCTCTCCTGTATTTCTATACCTTTTGTGTAACTCAATAAAATGATATGATCGTATGAATCTACATCTAAACTTTCCAAAGTGCCTCTATCAATAATATCGCCTTTTTTATAGGTTAAACGTTGTTTTTTTAATTCGGATTTTAGTAGTGATAAATCTTCGTCTATACCATCTACATCAGCTAAAATTAATACTTCTGAGCCTTCAGATACATAATTATCTAATTCTTCAATAATTCTAATACCTCTTGCATTCCATCCCAATATCAATGTTTTTTCTACAGCTTGCTCAGCGCCTTCTATTCTATTAAACGAATCTTTTTGAATATCCCAACTCGTTTTTCCGCTCACTTTTACCGTATCATCATCTTCACTTATGGCTATCACTTTATCTCCATCATTCATTATTGTGTCCATACTCGGATTAATGAGCACGTCTTCATTTTTAGTAAAAATTCCAATTACCGAAGATGTTTCATAAGCAAATAAGGCATCTTTAAACGCTTTTCCAACCAAAGATTTTTCTTCACTAAAATAAATTTCATCTCCTTCAAATTGAAGCAAATCGGAGTAAACTACACTTAAGCCAGATTGACGACAAGTTTGTGCTGTAATTCTAGAAATTAAATCGGTGGATAATACAAAAACCGTTTCATCATTTCCAACAAGATTTGCAGCCTCCATATTTTTAGGATCTTTTATTTCTGCCACAATATGAAAAGGTTCTGCTTTTCTATGTTTACCATTGGTAATAGCAAGCACCGATTTTATTACGTATGTATCTGCATTTGCTTCTTCGCTACCGAGTACAATTATGGAACGAGCCTCGTTTGGATTTACAACATCAATAGCGCTCAACTCTAATGGGCTTCCACTTCTACAAATTACTTTTGTGTTTTTAAAATCGCTTATTTTTTCTCTTATTTCGTCATCCATATCTACTTTATCTCTATCTGCCAAAATAACAATACTTGGTTTTTTTTGATTAGCGTTGGCATCTATAATTTCTGTTATTATAGAAAAAACTTTTTCAGACCATCCCAATATTAACGTATGATTTGTTTCAAGCACTTTAGATTTCCCTTTTTTCATTTCATCTATTTGGCCATCTATACCGCTAGATATTGTACCTATTAAAATAGATATTAAAAATATACCAGTAAGTGTAGCTAAAAAACGAACGGTACGAAATGCCCAATTGGTTTCGGGATCTCCACCCATTGTGCCGGAATCTAATGTGGCCATTAAAGATTGCCAAGAGCTTTCTATAAAACCCATAAAAGAACGAGATTCTATCTCAGATTCAGGTGTTGGTACTTTGAAAATAAATAAGATAAGGCCACATATTAATACCATTATTACTGATATGATGGCTAGCCATTTTATAACGCCACCTGGTCCCGATGACATGGTGTTTTCAAAATAATAGCGTAATTTTTCTCGATTTGTAGGTTTAGACATGATTGTGTTAGTTTTGGTTGATGATGGTCAAATATATTTTTTTTTGGTAAATAAAAAAAATATATCCAAGTTTGCCAATTATTTTAAACTTCAAAACAAATTATTATGGGATTTTTTTCTAAAATTAAGCAGATGCTAGGTATTGGCACTGTATCTGTAAAATTAAATGTACCAGGAAACGTAACTGCCGAAAGCGGTAAAATTGCAGGCACACTTGTTATTACAGGCAAAAGTGCACAACAAATAAAAAGTATTAAAATTAAACTAGACGAAGAGTACACCACTGGTAGAGGTGATGATAAGAAAACACAAACCTTTACTCTTGGAATATGGAACGATAATAATGCTTTTGATATAGCAGAAGGCGAAGTGAAAAATGTAGCTTTTGAAATGCCTTTTGAAATGCAAAAATCGTCTAACGATAAACTTGCTGAGAAAGGTGGTTTGTTAGGAGGACTTGGCAAATTGGGTAATTTAGCCGACAATGCAAAGAGTGCGTATAAAGTAAATGCAGAAGTAGATGTGGTGGGAGCAAAACTAGATCCAAGCGACTCTTGCGAAATAAAAGTAATTAAGTAATTTCTTTTTATAATTTTAAAAAATGTTTCGTGTAATGCGAAACATTTTTTTTTGTGTTATAAAAAATGAAAATTATATATCACTTCCCGCTCCCCACATTTACCAGCATCCAATCTGCTTGCGAGGCAGAAGTATGCGATTCAAACTGCACACGCTCTGCAATTTTTCGTTGTGCTTTTAAAAGCGAATTGTCTATCATTGTATGCTTAATCGTTTCGTTATCTTTATAGCCCATCTTGCGCATCAACTCTATTATTCTATCGCCACCAAAATATTGAAAAATGGGTTCGGTAAGTGCATTGTAAAATACAAATTCATATTGCAAACAATTTTGCACAAGCGCTTCTTCTTTTGCTCGTAGCGGAAAATGTTCCAGAAATATTACTTTTTCATTGGCATATTTAACTGCAGAAAATGATGTAGCTTCTACAATTTTATCTTCAGCCATATTATTGGCCAAAAATTGTTTTCTATAATTTACAGCAGTATTGGTAAACCATGCAATAAAAATAGCATTCTTATTTTCTTGTGCATATTTTATAATGCCTTTTTGTTTTGCTATGTCGGATGCATAAATAATATTGGAAAATTTTTTATGAAAAACATTCTCCTCTTTTTTCCCAAATAAACCAAAAAACATATAAAATAATTTAAAAGTGATGCAGAAAGCACTAATTTAAAACATTATCCAATATTCATTCTAAAATTATTCTATATCGTATATATTTGCTTTACAAAAAACAACTAATATGAAAGTAACCGTAGTAGGCGCAGGCGCAGTAGGCGCATCTTGCGCAGATAATATTGCTCGCAAACAAATATGCGACGAATTGGTAATAGTAGATATTAAAGAAGGTTTTGCAGAAGGCAAGGCCATGGACCTTATGCAGACTGCCCAGCTAGAGGGTTTTGATACTAAAATAATTGGTAGCACAAATGATTATACAAAAACAGCAGGCAGTACTGTAGCAGTTATTACTTCGGGTATTCCTCGTAAGCCAGGCATGACACGTGAAGAACTCATTGGTATAAACGCAGGTATTGTAAAAACCGTTGCAAAAAGTATTTTGGAGCATTCACCAAATTGTATCATAGTTGTTATAAGCAACCCAATGGATACGATGACCTATTTGGCATTGAAAGAAACTGGCTTGCCAAAAGAAAGAATTATTGGTATGGGTGGCGCATTGGATAGTGCACGTTTTCGTTATTATTTATCGCAAGCTATTGGTTGCAGCGTAAACGATTTGGGTGCTAGTGTAATTGGAGGCCATGGCGATACGACCATGATACCACTTACTAGATTGGCTACATACACAGGCGTACCGCTAGCACAATTTTTAGATGCAGAAAAGTTGCAAAAAGTAGCGGCAGATACTATGGTGGGCGGTGCTACACTTACAGGCTTGCTTGGTACGAGTGCTTGGTATGCGCCCGGGGCGGCAGGTTGTGCAGTGGTAGAGGCAATAGTAAGAGATGAAAAGAAAATGATTCCTTGCTGTGTTTACTTAGATGGTGAATACGGACAAAAAGATATTTGTATTGGTGTACCAGTTATTATAGGCAAAAATGGTTGGGAAAAAATTGTTGACTTTCAATTAAACGATGAAGAAAAAGCAGCGTTTGCAAAAAGCGCAGATGCGGTGAGGAGTATGAATGAAGTGTTGAGTACGTTGAGTATTTAAAGGTTTAAGAGGTCTAAAGGTTTAAGAGGTTTAAGAAGTTATGTGCGCCTCAATTGTTTAAAATAAAAAATCGAATCAGTTTATTACGCTAATTCGATTTTTTTTATAAACCTTAATTTAAAAAAATTATTAATTATTATTTATAAATTATTAATTAAATCCTTCCACCAACATCTCCTTATTTATTTTCAACACCAAGCCTTGCAATACTTTTCCTGGGCCACATTCTGTAAAATGGATTGCACCATCAGCAATCATAGCTTGTACGCATTGTGTCCATTTTACAGGGCCAGTAAGTTGAGCTATTAAGTTTTCTTTTATTTGTGTAGCATCTGTAACTGCTGCTGCCACTACGTTTTGGTAAACTGGGCAATGCGGTGTTTTAAAAGTTGTACTATTTATTTTTGCAGCCAATTCTTCTCTTGCTGGTGCCATAAGTGGTGAGTGAAACGCACCGCCTACAGGCAATACCAATGCACGTTTTGCGCCTGCTGCTTTCATACGTTCGCATGCAATGTCTATTCCTATAATGCTGCCACTTATTACCAGTTGCCCTGGGCAATTATAATTTGCTGGCACAACTACTTCGCCAGTTTCATGCATAATGGCAGAGCAAATTTCTTCTACTATTGCATCATCTAAATTTAATACTGCCGCCATGGTGCTTGGGTTAGCTTCACATGCTTTTTGCATAGCTGTAGCACGTACAGATACCAAGCGCAATGCATCTGCAAAACTTAAACATCCATTGGCTACGAGTGCAGAAAATTCTCCGAGGGAATGTCCTGCTACCATATCTGGCCTTGCACTCACAATATTTTTAAATGCCGCTACAGAATGTATAAAAATAGCAGGTTGTGTAATGTTGGTTTGTTTTAAATCTTCATCGCTCCTTGCAAACATGGTATCGCTAATTTTAAAACCAAGTATATCATTTGCTTCTTCAAATAAAAGTTTTGAAGCTTGGTTGGTTTCGTATAAATTTTTGCCCATGCCACTAAATTGTGCGCCTTGGCCGGGGAAGATGTATGCGTGTTTCATATGTAAATTGTTAATTAGTTTTATTGATAAATTGTTTAGATGTGCTAAAGTTCAAAAATATATTTTAAATTTGAATTATGGATTCAGCAGATAAAATATTTGAGCCTGAAAAATATACTTATTCGCAATATAAACTTTGGGAAGGGGATTGGGAACTTATTAAAGGGTATCCCTATGCAATGAGTCCATCACCTAAAAAAAGTCATAATAGATTTTCTGGTAAATTCTATAGACTAATAGGGAATATTTTAGATAACCCAAATTTTAAATGTGATTGTGAAGTTTTCTATGAAATTGACTGGATAATAGATGAGTATAATGTAGTAAGACCTGATGTGATGGTTGTATGTGGTAATACAAATGAGGAAATTCAAACATTCCCTCCGACAATAGTTTTAGAAACAGCTTCACCATCTACAGTAATAAAAGACAGAAACACAAAATTCAGTTTGTATGAAATGTGCGGTGTTAAATATTACATAATGGCAGATCCTCAAAAAAAATCTGTAGAAGTATTTGAACTTACCGATAACAAATATCGCCAAACAACCACTACAGATTTTATACTTACATCGCAATGCAGCATACAATTAGATGTGTTTAATTTGTGGGATTAATGCAATTTCCCCGTCACCAATTTCATAAACTCACTTCTTGTTTGGTGTTTTTCAAACTCACCACAAAATGCCGATGTAGTAGTAGAGGAATTTTGTTTACCCACGCCACGCATCATCATACACAAATGCGAAGCCTCAATAACCACTGCCACTCCAAGCGGATTTAATGTATCTTTTATGGCATCCATTATTTGGTGTGTCAATCTTTCTTGCACTTGTAACCTGCGAGCAAATACATCTACCACACGAGCTATTTTGCTTAAGCCAGTTATGTATCCGTTTGGAATGTAGGCCACATGCGCTTTGCCAAAAAATGGTAACATGTGGTGCTCGCACATGCTGTATATTTCAATATCTTTTACAATAATCATTTCGCTCATGTCTTCATGAAACTTCGCCGATTCTAAAATAGCTTTTGCATCCTGTGAGTAACCTTGTGTAATGTACTGCATGGCTTTTGCAATGCGCTCAGGAGTTTTTTGCAAGCCCTCTCGTTGCGCATCTTCGCCCAATAATGTAATATTGTCTTTGTAATTTTTTATTAAACCTTCCGTTATATCTTGGTCGTAACTCTCTACTCTTTTATATGCCATGTTAGTATTATGTTTTATTTTCTAATTGTATAACTTTTAATATTCGCTTCAATCTTCGCAAACCTTCAACTTTCAACTTTGAACTTTCAACTTTGAACTTTCAACTAAACAGGGTACTCCACAAAATTCCTTTCTGTTTCGTACAACCGTAATTTTAATTCAAGTTTTTCATCTATTTCGGGTCTCAATATTTTGTAGATGGCAATTACGATGTTTTCGGCAGTTGGGCTTGTATGTTTAAATTCTGCACAATCTTCGTTTAGGTTTTTATGATCAAATCTGTCTATAATTTTTTCTTTAATAAGATCGCTCAGTTTTTTTGTATCCATTACATAACCAGTTTCAGCATCTGGCACTCCAATTACTTGCACGGTTAAATCATAATTGTGCCCATGGTAATGCGGGTTATTACATTTACCAAATACGGCTTCATTTTTTGCATTGTCCCATGCAGGGTTATGCAAGCGATGCGCAGCATTAAAATGTTCTTTTCTAAAAACGGAAACTCGGTTCAAGTATGTAAGATTTATTATTTATGATTTAAGATTGTTTTTATAGCAAACAATCTTATTTTTATAAGCACTTCGATTTACAACTATTTGCACATTTGCATATTTGCCCATTTGCATTTTATCCAAAATATTCCACATATATCCGATCTGTTTCATACAGTTTTAATGCATGCAAAGTTACATCGCTTGGCATTTGTGGTTTTAACTGATTCCAAATACCAATTACTAGATTTTCTATAGAACAGATTTTGTCTTTTAAAAAAGGCACTTCCACATTCAAATTTTTATGATCCAGCACATCCGTTACATGTTCTTTAATAATTAAACTTAATCTTTTAGCATCAAATACAAAACCAGTATCGGCATTTGGTTCCCCTTTTACCGTTACATGCAAATTGAAATTATGGCCATGCCAGTTTTCGTTGGCACATTTGCCAAAAACTTCTTCGTTTTTTTCGATGCTCCAATTTGGGTTAAAGAGTTTGTGGGCTGCATTAAAATGTTCTATTCTTGTAATATATACCATTATACTTTTCTAAATTTCTTTGCAAAGGTAGTAGCTAAAGTTAACAAAGTAAAACCGTAGTAATTAACTTTACCAAATGAAGATTTTAGTAGTAGCTGCCACCGAAATGGAAATTGCTCCTTTTGTGGCGCAAAACAGTTTTGTAGAAGTTCTCATAACAGGCGTGGGAGCACCTGCATGCTTATATGCACTTACGAAACAATTGCAAAATAACCAATACAATTTTGTAATACAGGCTGGCATTGCAGGCACGTTTAAAAACCAATACCCGCTTGGGCAAACTTTTGCCGTAAAAACAGATTTGTTTGCAGACGTAGGTATTCAGGAAAAAGAACAATTTTTTACCCTTTTCGAAAAAGGATTTGTGCATGAAGATGCTTTTCCGAACACAAAAGGGAAATTGATTAATAATATGGAAAATAATTTTGCATTACAATCCGTTAATGCCATTACCATAAATACGGTTTCGGATAGTCTAGCACAAACAGAATTGTACAAAAAAAAATACGATGCCGATATAGAAAGCATGGAAGGGGCCGCTTTTCATTATGTATGCCTACAAGAAAAAATTCCTTTTTTGCAAATAAGAAGCATTAGTAATTTTGTAGGCGAGCGTGTAAAAACAAATTGGAAAATGAAAGAAGCTGTTGATGATCTCAATGAAAATCTAATTAGAATAGTAACTGAGTTTAGAAGTTTAGGAGTTTAGGGTTTAGACTATATTCCTAAACTCCTAAACTTCTAAACCCTAAACTTTTAAACATTTCTTCATGCACAAACAAATCATCCCCATCGGTTTCTCCCCATGCCCAAACGATACTTTTATCTTTGATGCATTGGTAAATCAAAAAATAGATACAGGCCATTTGCATTTTGAACCAATACTTGAAGATGTGCAAACCCTTAACCAATGGGCTATTGAAGAAAAATTGATGGTTACAAAGTTGAGCTATGGCGTGTTGCCTTTGGTACAAAAAAATTATCATTTACTAAATAGTGGTAGTGCATTGGGTAGGGGAGTAGGGCCATTGTTAATTACGAATAGTGAATTAGAGATGCCAAATGTGGAAGAAAAAACAATAGCCATTCCTGGCGAAAATACTACAGCACATTTGTTGTTTTCATTAGCATATCCCAATGCAAAAAAGAAAATATTTTTAAGATACGATGAAATAGAAAATTTTGTTTTGCAAGGAAAAGGTTTGGGTGTAATCATACACGAAAATCGGTTTACGTATGCCGAAAAGGGATTGATAAAAATTACAGACCTTGGTGATTATTGGGAAACGAAAACAGGCTTCCCTATTCCGCTTGGTGGTATAGTTGTAAAAAAAACTGTACAGCCAATAATACAGCAGCAAATAGATTTACTGATAAAGCAAAGCATAGAATTTGCCTTTTCAAATTATCCTAATCTAAACGACTACATACGCACGCATGCACAAGAAATGAGCGAAGATGTAATGCGCAAGCACATTGATTTGTATGTAAATAATTATTCGTTGGATTTAGGAGAAGATGGAAGAGCAGCGGTAGAAAAACTTATGGAAGTTTATGAGACTACAGACCACTGACGACAGACCACTGACGACAGACCACGGACAACAGACAACAGCCCCTTTAAAACTCCCTCCTATACTTAATAACCCAACACCAAACAACAAACACCAAACAACAAACAACAAACGAGAAACGATTAAACGAGAAACGATTAAACGAGAAACGAAGAACCTTTAACCAACCCTTCTTTATAAACTTTCAAGCATCTATCTCTTGAGAAAGTATGCTCCACTATTGGTTTTGGGTAAGAAAATTCTTCAAACTCGGGCACCCATTTTTTTATGTACTTCAATTCAGGGTCAAACTTTTTTGTTTGTAAATACGGATTAAAAATTCTAAAGTAAGGAGCCGCATCGCAACCACTACCTGCTGCCCATTGCCAGCCACCATTGTTTGCAGCAAAATCAAAGTCCAATAATTTTTCTGCAAAATATGCTTCACCCCATCGCCAATCTATCAATAAATGCTTGCAAAGAAATGATGCCACAATCATGCGTATACGATTATGCATAAAACCTGTTGCATTTAATTCTCTCATGCCTGCATCTACAATTGGGTAGCCAGTTTGTCCATCACACCATTTATTAAATGACACTTCATCATCTCTCCATTGTATAAAATCATACGCAGGTTTAAAAGCTTTGCCTGTGCCCACATACGGGAAATGCCATACAATCATATGATAAAAATCTCTCCATATTAATTCGTTCAAAAATGTTTCTGATAAGTTGCGAGAATATTTTGCCAACCTACGAATACTTATAGTACCGAAACGCAAATGCAAACTTAAATGCGATGTGCCTTCTATGCTTGGAATATTTCTTTCGGCTGCATATTTTTTTACCAACTCTGCTTCTACAGATTTTGATGGAAATATTTGTGTGGTTTTTGTAAATCCAATTTGTGTTAGGGATAGTATTTCTTTTGGAGAAGTTTTTAAAAAATTATCAAAATATTTTTCCGTTTCATACAATTTTACATCATCTTCTTTTAATGCTGCTTTCCATTTTCTGCTATAGGGAGTAAAAACGGTGTATGGTTTTCCATCATCTTTTGTTACTTCTGCTTTTTCAAAAATTACATGGTCTTTGTACGAAATAAGTTGTGCATTATTTTTTTCTAATAATATTTTTATTTTGTTATCTCTTTCGGTTGCATATGGCTCATAATCATTATTGGCAAATACTTTTTCTATTTTGTATTTTTTCAACAATGTTGTAAAAACCTCTATAGGTTTGCCATGTAGCACTTCTAAAGAACCGCCAATGGCCATTAATTTTGTTTGAATTTCTAATAAACTTTCGTGTATAAATTGTACACGAGCATCTGCTTTGTTTTCTAGTTTATCTATAATGAGTGCATCAAAAATAAAAATTGGTAAGATGGGAGGGGTGCTTTGCAATGCATAAAAAAGTGCTGTATTATCTTCTAATCGTAAATCTCTTCTAAACCAAAATATATTCACTTTCATAGGCTATACATTTTTAAAAGTTCTCAATTCTATCAAAAATAGTTTAAGAACAATTTAATTTTTATTAGTTGTGAAGTGTTTGCTAAAACCTATAAGGTCTTTTGAATACTTCTATAAATAACAAAGCCTAAATAAAGACCTTATAGGTTTACGAACATTTTAAAATTTCAAAAGAAGTAGAAACAATTTAACAATAAGTTTCTACTTCTTTTTTCTTCAACTCCTCCACAATTTTAAAAATAATTGTATTGGTAAATCGTTTATTTTCCAACCCCGCAACCCATCTAATATTGAAAATAGAATTGCTCAAAAAAACTTCATCGGCATTTAAAATGTCATTTTTTGTAACTGCAGTTTCATGTACGGCAAAATCGAGGGTGCGGATTTTATCTATCAAAAATTTTCGCATAACACCAGCTACACAACCTTGCGTAAGTGCTGGCGTGTATATGGTTTCATCTTTTACGTAAAAAACATTGGCAATGGTACTGTCGCAAATATTTCCTTCGCTATTCAATATTAACGCATCATTACATTGTTGTTTTTTGGCAAACATAGCACCCATAAAATAGGGTAGATAATTATTTGTTTTTAAATTGCTAAACGCATCTATACTTTTTTTTGCGTCATTAAAAATGCACAATTGCAACCCATTGCTGTTAAGCGGGCCATTATCTTCTGGCAATGATAATGCTTCTATAATATAATTCGGCGTATTGTTTTTTGCATCGTATATACCGCCATCGCTTCTTATAATAGTTAGTCTTATTCTTGCTGCAGTTAATTTATTTTTTGTAGCCAATTGCAATATTTCTTCTTCAAATTTTTCAGGAGAAAATAATTTTGGTATATCAAACTGTAGCAGCTGCATACCTTTCCATAGGCGTGCAAAATGTTCATCACTTAAAATGAGTTTGCCATTTTTAAGTTTCATGGTTTCAAAAATACCATCGCCATATCTTAAGCCACGATTTTGCGCAGGAACGATGGGTTCATTTTCGCCAAATATTTTTCCGTTATAGTTAATATAATTCATTGTATTTTATTCGTGTTCATTAGTGCTATTCGTGGCAATACCGCAAAATAAAAAATCTTCCTCAAAAGGAAGATTAATAATAAATCATAGGAGGTTATTCATTTATAATTCCTCTATTATTTTATGTTTTACTGCATATAAAATTAATCCTGCTGTAGTTTTTGCGCCAGTTTTTACTTTTAGTTTATCCCTCAAAGCTTCTACTGTGCGTGGGCTAAGCTCTACTAAGTCTGCAATTTCTTTTGTGCTTTTTTCTTCGCACATCAATCTAAGAATCATCGTTTCTTTATCGTTCAAGTGTGCATCAGTATTTTGAAACTGTTGTGGTATTTGCACATTGCGTTGCTTTAAATTGGCAAGCATAGCTTGGTTGGTAAGCGTATTAAAATAGTATTCATCTTTGTGGCAAGTTTTTATAGCTTCATAAATTATTTCGCTATCGCTTGTTTTAGATAAATAACTATTGGCACCTATTTCCATCAATTTGGTTATCATACTGTGGTCATCCATCATGGTAAGCATAATTACTTTTGCACCTGGGCACACTTTTCTTATTTCGGGCAAAGCTTGTATGCCATCCATTACTGGCATTTGAATATCTAACAATATCACATCAGCTTGTATAGACTTTAGCATGTTTATTAAATGCATTCCATTATCTGCTTCTGCAATAATTTCAATATCCTTTTTTTGGCTCAGAGCTGCCTTCACACCTGCTCTATACAGCACATGGTCATCAGCAATAATTACTTTTATAGGTTTTGTTAGTTCGTCTGTCATAATTGTACTCGTAAAAGTAGCTATTTTTTTATAAGTAAAACTACGATTTTGTAAACTTATATATATTTTAATAAAAATACATAGATTATCTCAATAATAAAAACGAGTCTTTTTTGGTAATTATTTCACCCAAATCGCAAATAGCTTCGAGTATAAATACATATGCACCACCTTCTTGTTCTACACCTTTATACTTCCCGTCCCAGCCAGTTGTTTTCTCATTGGGTCTTATGTCTTTGGCTTCATATAACAATTGACCAAATCTGTTAAAAATGGCAAATTTGGTAATGCTTTTTATTCCTCTAGTAATGGGGTGAAACACATCATTTTTACCATCTCTATTTGGTGAAAACGCTGAGGGCAGTAACAAGTTTGCATATTTACAATTTACAAAAATGGTAATCATATCCTTGTTTACACAGCCACTATCACTCGTTACTTTTATGGTAAATGTTTCTGTTTCTAATGCTGTGCCTCTGGGTGTTGTACAAGTGCTGCAACTAAGATTTATACTTGGTATCCACTCATAAGAAAGAATATTGCTGGCATAAGTGGGTGTAATGGTAAAAGCTGTGTTGTAAGGCAAAACTTTATCTGGTCCAGCGTTTACCAATGGCAATGTTTTTACAATTATATCTACTGTGGTCGTACTGCTAAAACACCCTAGAGAATCGGTAAGCGTTGCCATGTATGAAGTGTTGGCTATGCCCGTGGCTATGGGATTGTAAATAGTAGTATCAGACAAACCCACGCCAGGCGACCATACAATTCTTTTATTGGGTGGGCTTACTTTTATATGCACAGTGTCTTGCATACACATATATAAGGGGCTTTTTATTGCCGCAGCGGTAAAGGGTTCAAAAACTGTTGTGATAATACTATCCTTTAAACTGCAACCTACACTATTGGTAGCTGTTGCATAAAATATAGTGCTTGTATTTGGGTTAGCTATTACGGTATCGCAATTGGGGCACGATAAAAATGTAGCAGGTGTCCATAATAATGTATCGCTGTGAAATGCAAAAAGCGAATCTGTTTTGCCTTGGCACAAAGTATCTGCTCTTGGAAATAAACGAAGAAATGGTATTGGTTTTACAGAAACCGATTTTATCAAACTATCTGTACAACCATTTTTATCTATAGCAAATAATTTGATAGTATAAACGCCTGGTGCAGGGTAAAATAAAATGGGCGGCTGAAAAATAGTATCATTTTTTGGAGCCATACCATAATTCCAATACCAAAGTTTTACGGTGTCTGATGCAAAATATGGAGTGGATGTATTGGTAATAGAGTCTGCATTTTTTGCACATACACTTGCGTTAGATGTGTAACTTAAATTTGGCCCTCTTACATTTATTGCATGGTTTAGTCTTATGGTATCTGCACAGTATTGTGTGCCATTATTTATTACCACATAGTTATTGGTAAAATTGCCAAACGCAGTGGCAGCAATGGTATAAGGGTTGCTAGTATTGCTAGCTTCTGGTAAGCCAACTACATTCCATTTATAAGTAATGCCAGCATTGGTATAATTATTAAGTATGGTAAAACTTGTATTGCTATTTCTACAAATAAACGTATCAGGATTTGTTAGTGTAGGGTTAGCAGTATAAATAACAGAACCTATACTATCTCTACAACCTGTAACATTATCTACAATGGTAAGAAGAGTGAAGAAGGCGCCAGTTGCTGGATATGTATGTATAGGATTTGCTGTAGAAACGGTTGATGAGCCATCCCCAAAATCCCACGAAATAAATGACTGATTTCCCAGACTTGTATTGGTAAACGAAAATGTTTTTTTAGCAGCACAAGTATTGGTATTTGTAAACCTAGCTATAACCCCTACCACATCTATTTGAAAACTTATTGGCACACCAGCGCAACCATTAAAAAAAGGGGTAACACGAATTGTTTTTGTACCAAGTGTAAGATATTTATGTTGGGTAATGGTATCGGTAACGGTTTCTAAAACACCATCACCATAATCCCAATTATAGGTATTGGCGTAAGTAGCTTTGGCTACAAACACTGGCGTTTCTGAACCACAATACACTAGTTTTTTTGGATATGCAATATGGTTTATTGGTGGAATACCAAAAGCTATGCGGGGATAATTATGAGTATTTGTACAACCTTCGTTTGTGATAATATTTAGAGTAGGTAAATAACTACCAGAGTCTAAATAATTGTGAGGGGTTGAACTGCTAGTATTACTAAGCGGTGCTGAGCCATCACCAAAATTCCAAGTATAATTGGTAACAGAGCCACCAATAGGTACACTTACAACTGCATTAAAATTAGCACTTACAGGCACGCAGCCATTTGCCGGAGATACGCTTGCAATAATAGGAGGGTTTTGTACCACTACATTATAGCTGCTATTAGCAAAACAACCACCTGCATCAATAGCTTTTATATTGGCAGTGTAACTGCCAAAATTGGTATATGCATGACTAATAGATGGCGTTGTACTTGTGGCATTGGTTCCATCACCAAAAGCCCATTCGTAAGAAGAAATATTACCATTGCCTGTGGTTGTAAAATTAATATTGCCAGGTGTGCAAATATAATTTCTATCGGCACTAAGGGTAGTTACATTGCTTTGGTTGATAACAATTGTTTGAGAAGTTTCTACAACAGCTGCATCAAATACTGCCACTAGTTTTACAATATAAGACCCTGCTGTAGCAAAGTTTATGCTGGGATTTGGGTCATTGCTCACCTGCCCATTGCCAAAACTCCACGTAAAACCAATTGGAGTACCAGTACAAGTTTGAGTAAAATTAATAGTGGCAGGGCTGCACAATACATTGCTCGTACCTTGATATGTAAAGGATGCTGTTTGCCCTATTACAAAAAAAGGCAAAAAAAATATAAAAAGTATTAGCGTTATTTTGCCCATACTTATAAAGCTTATGTAATATGTTCTTATGTGCTTTCAAAGACCGTGCTACAAATTAGGTTGGGGGAAAGTTGGAAGGGTTGGAGAGGTTTGAAGGGTTTAAAAGGTTGGAGAGGTTTGAAGGGTTTAAAAGGTTTAAGGTTTGGGGAGCTCACAAACGTATAAGGTCTTTGTGTAAAGGGTGCTATTTATTGGAATGAGTAAAAGACCTTATAGGTGTTAATGGAGATTTCAATGATTTAAAATAACAGTCTAAAACCCTAATTACCTATAGTTGAACTCGGCAACAATTTTATCATATTTTTTATTCAATCATCAATTTTCTTTTGGTAAATATCAATTATTACTACTACGAATCTTCCAATTGTAATTAAATTATACATCCTACATTTGTATGTATAATGTTAAAAATTAATGAGCAATTTTGAAAATAGTTATGAATTAGAGGAGGAAAAATCTGAGCACGATCTTAAATTCTTTTTTATTAGCAAGGGGCATCAAGATATTATTAAAGCAATACAATATTCTTATGTGCAAGAATTAAATAGCAAAAGTGTTTATAATATTGGTTTTGGAGACTATGATATAGAAAATGATAATATTATTGATAACGTAAATACTAATAATGGAGATGCTTACAAAGTTTTTAATACAGTGTTAAATACAATTCCTATTTTCTTTGAAAATTATGCAACAAGTATTTTGATGGTACAAGGTAGCGATGGGAGACCCGAGTTTATGGAACATTGTAAATTAACTTGTACAAAAAAATGTAATAACGAGTGTAAAAACCACAATAGAAGAATTAATATTTATAAAACGTATGTAGATAAAAATTTTTCTACTTTAAGCATTGATTATCATTTTTTAGGTGGTATAAAAAATGATGATGAAGAAACTTTTTTAGAGCCTTATGAACTTCAAAAAAAGTATGATTCAGTATTTTTGTTTAAAAAAATGTATAACTTTACAGTATGAAATCTAAAGTAACAAAATCGCAAGAGTTGATAAAAGTGCCAGAGGCAGGGCTTTTGTCTTTAGTTTCTGCAAAATTGAAAGATAGAGTTCTATTTCCTCAGAAAATTGAAGATGCAAAAAAATATTTGCGAAAAGTAAAAATGACTGCCTCCTAAATTTTTTATTAATAACTTTTAAGTCATCATTATTTAATGGCTTTTTTTGTTATCAGCCGCAAGATTAATGTCACAATATTTTACAAGTTAAAATTATGGGACTTATTAAAGTGCCAAATCATACAGATTTGTC
Organism: Ferruginibacter sp.; assembly: GCA_043729825.1. GTDB lineage: Bacteria > Bacteroidota > Bacteroidia > Chitinophagales > Chitinophagaceae > Ferruginibacter. The sequence goes on along the minus strand of JAYTLA010000023.1, from coordinate 7,448 downwards.
TACAAAGTCAGAACCATATACAAAACAGGAACTCGCAGACTTTAGGGAAATTATGCAGGATATTAAAAACAAAAATGCGAAAAGCAAAGAAAAGTTACTTCAAAGTAGAGCCAACAATTTACAGTCTGCTTAATGTAGATAATGAAAAACTTTGAAAAAAAGATCCCGCACACTACCCACGTGCGGGATCTACTTATTATTCTGTAATTTCTCTTTGCATATTATCGCATGGCTGTAGGCGTAGCTCGCCCTCGCTCATAAGTGTTTTTGTGCCGCCAACATCCAACTCTATTTTGTACATATAAATACCACTGCGTAGCTCGTACCAGCATTCTTGTTTTTTTGTTATTACTTTCATCGTAAAAGGTGCTGCCTCGTAGCCCGTGCTCGTGCGCTTGTATAGGCTTATTCCAAGGTCTTTAGATGATGAATTTTTAAAACACAAATCTGCTGTTTGTTTGGCAGCACAACTGTCTATTACATTTTTATTGGTAAGATTTGTTGTGCTCGCCGTTTTATTTTTTTTGAGTACGCTTATAAGTTCTACTAAAGTTTTGCCTCCTTCTATTAGGTTGGAGGTTGTTGTTTGGGCACCTGCTGAAAAATATGAAAGAGAAATCATTGTGTAAAGAATGAATCTCATTAATATTAAATTTATAAATTCTTCTCAATAATTTTTCTTAATTCTAAAGTATCAACTTCGCCTTCCAATTTTTGTATTATTATTTTATGTTTAATAATGTATGTATTCGGCACTGATTTCATTGGTATGTAATCATCTATTTTGTTTCCTTCCAAAGTATTAAGTATTGCATCTCTATACTCTAAATTTTTTAAAGTAATATCTGTAAAATCAAACTTTTTTTCATTTAAAAATTTATTAAGCTTTACGGAATCGTCATCTATAGACAGAGATAAAAATAAAATACTAGTATCAGAAAAAGACAATTTCAGTTTATTTAAATTTGGCATTTCTTCAACGCATGGCCCACACCAAGTAGCCCATGTATTCAAGCAAATTAGTTTGTCGGTTGAATAGTAATTCTTGTAAAAGTCGCTACTTTCGAAATTGGTTTTTTGTGGAATTTTTAAATCAATTTGTTTGCCTAGTCTAACATCTCCAATTTGAACACCAAACTGAGTAAGTAAAAAAATGATAATGCAAATTACTAACAGAGAATAAATTAATACTTTTTTCATTTTATAAAATTTTAAATAAAGCTACTGTATTTTATAATAGCTTCACTAATTTATTAAGCTAGATTTAATTTACTTTATAATTTTGTAAATATGCATTACCATCTTCATTAATAAAATATTTGCCTTTTGAGATTGTGAAATACAAATCATTTTCTTTTATAACAATGTCTTCTTCTAAAACAAACTCATTATTTGCCGATTTTAAGAGTTTTATATCAGATTCATTAAGGGTTGGGGTTATTGCAACAGAACCATTGGTGTTTTTTCCCTTATTTACATTTATTGTAATACAAATTGAGACATCATAATTATAAGGATGCCCAAATATTGCCCCATGAGCGACAACTTCATAACAATACTTTTTTGCTTTTGACGCTACATCCAGTTGAACAGCACTAAAGTCGATAGAATTATTATTTACTACATAATCTCCTTTTGGAAGAATAAGGGTATTGCCATTTGCATCTAACATTCCTGAAAGTAAAGCATCTTCATCTACTGTTAGAGTTTTTACATCAATTGGCTTAGATGGGTCGAAAGTTAAAGTGTAAAATCCCTCGAGTTTGACAGTTAAAAATATAAAAACCTCTATACCCCTATTCATTGCTACAATGTTGTTTTATTTTTTTTAAAATGTAGAGAGCCGATTTCTTTTGCAAAATTACGCCACATCATCTGTTGTGTTTAATTTTGCTTTCAATGGCATATTTAAAAGTAGATAGAAAATCTTCTGGTAATTACATCCGCATTTTAGAAAGTTACAGAAACGACAAAGGTTTACCTACAAGTAGGGTTTTATATTCTTTAGGTAAGGTAGAAGATTATAGTCCAGAACAATTACGAAGTATTGGTATTAAATTATTTGAGTTAGGGGGTGGTGAGTTAAAAGCATTACTGCAAGGCAGTTTAGAAGAATTGGGACGGTATAATTATGGTTACCAGCAAGTATATGGTAAAGCTTTTTCACATTATGGTTTAACAGATGTATTTCGCAGAATTGAAAAAAAATCAAAGCTTCAGTTTGATTTAACAGCATCCGTTTTTTTAATGTTAATAGAGCGTTTACAAGACCCTTGCAGTAAACTAAAAAGCTTTGAGCAACAAGCTGAATATGTAAATTTACCCTGCGTTGCACTGCATCATTTATACAGAGCATTAGATAAGTTAGCCGATAACAATGTGTTGATACAACAACAGATTTATACAACAGGCAGAGATTTATTTAACCAACAGTTGGATGTGGTATTTTATGACGTTACTACCTTTTACTTTGAAAGTGAAGTAGAAAAAGAAGGGGAACTACGACAAATGGGTTTTGGTAAAGATGGTAAAATAGGCAATACACAAATACTGTATTGTATGATGATTGACAAGGATAAAAACCCCATCGGCTATCGCATTTTTAAAGGAGATACTTACGAAGGACATACTTTTGAAAAGGCCTTGGAAGATTTAAAAAATCAATATAGTATTGACAAAATAATAGTGGTAGCAGATAGAGGAATGTTATCTAAAAACAATATTGCACTAACTACAGAAAAGGGTTACGAATTTATTTTAGGAGAACGGCTAAAGTCTTTACCTAAAAATGTTCAAACATCGTTGCTTGATATTAAACAGTATAAACAAGAGTGGATTTATACTGATAATGAAGGAGAAGAAATCTGCATAAAATATACCACAATACAACATGAAGGTAAAACCATTATTGCTACTTACTCTGCTAAAAGAGCAAAGAAAGATAAACAAGACAGAGAGGATAAACTAGCCACGGCAAAAAAACTAATGGCTAACCCTACCTTATTAAAAAAGAAACCAGCAAGATTTTTTCTACAATCCGATGGCAAAGAAAAATATAGTTTAGACGAACAGAAAATACAACAATCCCAAAAATATGACGGTTTTTTAGCCATAAGCACCAATAATAAAACCTTAAATCCTACACAGGTTTTAGAGCAGTACAAACAACTTTATAAAATAGAACACAGCTTCCGAACATTTAAATCGCATTTAGAAACAAGACCCATGTTTCATTGGACGGATAAAAGAATAGAGGGGCATATTTGCTTATGCTATATGGCCTTTGCGTTGCAAAATTATGTATTACAAAAAGTCAATAAATTAAAGCAAACTTTTACCGAAAATAGTCTTCGTAAAACCTTGGATAAAATGCAGCTCAGTTTACTAAAACACAATACAGAAGAGGTTTATATACGTTCAACTCCATCAGAAAACGAAGTATATTTACAACAGAAAATGGGGCTAAAATCACTTATGCCCTTAACGCCAGCCACTAAAATAATCATCTAGCAAAATAAAATTGTAGAGAGCCGATTTAGGACAACTATGCCTCATAATCAAATAGTTAACTCAATTAGGTGTCAAACTCAAGAGTTTTTACATCAATTGGCTTAGATGGGTCGAAAGTTAAAGTGTAAAATCCGTTAGGACTTTGAGTGCTTTTATTTTCTGTAGATAAATAAATACAGGATGTGTGACTCCAAATTTCAATACTAAATAATCCTGCTCCACAACAAGATGTTGTAGTGCACATTATTTTATATCTTTTATCTAATTGGCAAAACGCAGAATTTGTAAGCATTGTTAAAAGAAAAAATGCTGCAATAAATTTAAACAGTTTCATAATTTAATTTTTTAAAATTTTTTATTGGATACCCCCCCACAGTCCAACCCTGTGTCTTACCTAGCTATTTTAAGGCAAAGCCGTCAGAAATTATTGAAGCCTGCTAGCACTTATATATTACTCCTTGTTTTTGCCTTTTATTTTGGTAAGCGTTTTTATAGTAAGCTATGTATAAAAGGTAAATGGGTGAGCCGTTGTAAGCACCAGCATTTTTGTTGGTACAAACCTCCACCACTTAACCTTTATTAAAAAGTGAAAAACAACTTTAGCCACCGTTGTTTTCCTTTTCAAGATCCGTTATTTACATACCTTATTTATGTTGTTTTACCCCCGCATGTAGGCGTACACATATAGCCAAGCAGGCCACATCATGAATATGAGAAGAAAAACAACATAATCCTCGGTGTTTTTCTCTTTTGTGTTTGAAGATTTAGGCGTTTCTTTATGGGTATTATGGGAAGAAATATTTATTTTACTTTTGCGCTTATTTCATGGCTTGTTGCACTCTTACAATTAATTATTGGTATTAAAGTTTCAAGGATGCATAACTGCCCTACCAATTTTGCTTATTTTTATCTTTATCCACTTGTAGGTACAATTATTAATGTTGTGATTTGTTGTGCTATATTGCAATTTTTACCTAAAAAAGTAGCTTTTATTGCTAATATTGTATCATTATTATTCCACTACTCTTTTTTATGTAATTTTATTTATATCGAAACTAGAAAGAAGATTGTTGTAAAGTATCTAAGTGTTTTAATACTTGTTTTATTGATTCTATTTATAATTTTTGATATTAAAAGATCAAGTGTCTATAGCTTTGCTTTTGCTAACAGTTGTTTATTTATTTTTTGTGTTTTTTATTTCTATTTATTATTGAAAGAAAAGCCAGCTTTAGATTTAAGAAACAATCCAGTTTTCATAATCTTATGTGGTATTTTTATAGGTGTTGGCATTTCAATTCCTTTTACATTAGCGTATAAATATTTAGTTGAGCTTAATGTTCCTAGAGATACACTTTTTCTCTATAACTTATTATCTGGGTTAGGATATCTTATAATGAATCTTTCTTTTTTAAAAGCGCTCCTATGCATAAACAAGAACAAATAATATTCCTATTCATAATCATCTTTACCGTCCTCTTTTTATTGCTGAGTTCTTTTATCGTATTTATTATATACCACTATAAGCAAAAGCAAAATACGCATGCTCAAGCCCTGCAAGCCATAGAAGCCACACACGAAAATGCGCTGCTGCAAGCACAGCTCGAAATGCAAGAGCAAACATTTGTAAACATATCTAGAGAAATACACGACAACGTGGGGCAAAAATTGGCTTTTGCAAAACTACAATTGGTAACCCTTGCTGGCAATGGGCAGGCAGTGTTACAAGAGCCTATAGATATTATTACAAAATCCATTGCAGATCTTAGTGATCTTAGCCGCACCCTCAATGCCGATGCACTACTGGCCAATGGGTTTGTAAGTGCTGTGGATTTTGAAGTGCAACAATTGCAAAAAGTAGTACACTTTTCTATAAACTTAGATGTAATGGGCGAAACCATATTTTTGCCCGACAAACAAGAACTTATTTTGTACAGAATTATACAGGAGTGCCTGCACAATATTGTAAAACATGCAGCACCTACCCAAGTGCATATTGTTATAGAGTTTGCGCCTAATCATATGAGCATTTGTATAGAAGATAACGGCAAAGGATTTAAAACAAAAGACCCACACAATGGGCTTGGCCTGCGCAATATACAAGAGCGTGTAAAAATGATTGGCGGCAATTGCCATATAAGAAGTATTGTAAAAATAGGTACAAATGTTACCATAAACATTCCCATACATGACAACGATAAAGCATAATATTTTTTTGGTAGATGATCATGTGCTACTGCGTGATGCACTAGCGGCGTACATCAATAATTTTGATGGTTGCCGTGTGGTGGGCCTAGCGGCAGATGGGCTAGAGCTTATACAAAAAATAAACAAAGGCATACAGCCCGATATTGTAATACTAGACCTCAACATGCCCAATATGGATGGTTATGCCACAGCAGAGTGGTTAAAGAAAAACAAACCCAATATAAAAATACTTATACTCACTATGTACGATAGCGAGGTAGCACTTATACGCCTACTGCAAACGGGCGTGCGTGGCTTTATGAAAAAAGATATTATGCCTCACGATCTTAAAACAGCTATACAATCGGTAGCAGAAAATGGCTATTATTATTGCAATACGGCTACTGGTAAGTTGGCATCTTTTTTTTACCAAAACGAAAGTGGTCATGCTGCTTTCGAAAAATCGTTACTTACGCCCAAAGAAATTTCTTTTCTTAAATTGGCCTGCACCGAACTTACGTATAAAGAAGTAGCCGCCCAGCTTGGCATAACGGCTCGTGCTATTGATGGCTATAGAGATGCACTCTTTGAAAAGCTAGATGTAAAAAGCAGGGTGGGCTTGGCTATATATGCGGTGAAGTGTGGGATTGTAACGTTTTAGGCAGGTTTGAGAGGTTTGAGGGGTTTAAGAGGTTGGAGGTTTAAGGGGTTTAAGCACTTGTATGAATTTAAGATCTGTCATGGTGAGCCTGCCTTTGTGGGCAGACAGGCTTGTCGAACCCGATGCTATTAATTTTTCTTTACAAATTTGGTTTACCAAACTGTTTATAATTTTTTGAAAGTAATTTTAGTTTATTCCATTCTTCATTTATAAATGCTTCTTTCTTTTTTCTTGTCCAGCCTTTTATTTGTTTTTCTAAAGCTATAGCTTGGTTTATATCTTGCATTTGTATGCTATACACTAGTTCTAGAGGTCTTCGTCTAAATGTGTAACAAGTTTTTACATAACCCGATTGATGTTGTTGTATTCTTTCTTCAAGATTATTTGTAATGCCTGTGTAATAACTTTTGTCGTTACATTTTAGAATATACACATAGTAAGATTTCATTTGCGATTTCTATTTTAAAAAATGTTTATTTTTTTAGCCACGCCTTCGACAAGCTCAGGCTGACAGCTCGTTTATTCATGAGCTGGCGCACATTGCACCATCATACTGTCAGGGTGAGCTTGTCGAACCCGATGTTGTTATGAAAAAATGTTTTATTTTTTTAACCACTCGTTCGACAAGCTCAGGCTGACAGCTTTTTTATGACAGCTTTGACAGTCTTTTTATTCAAGCAAATATTTTCATAGTTATGGCTTCACCAGTTTACTGTCAGGGTGAGCTTGTCGAACCCGATGCTGTAATGAAAAAATGTTTTATTTCTTTAACCACGCCTTCGACAAGCTCAGGCTGACAGCTTTTTTATGGCAGCTTTGACAGTCTTTTTATTCAAGCAAATATTTTCATAGCTATGGCTTCACCAGTTTATTGTCAGGGTGAGCTTGTCGAACCCGATGCTGTAATGAAAAAATGTTTTATTTCTTTAACCACGCCTTCTACAAGCTCAGGCTGACAGCTCGTTTATTCATGAGCTGGCGCACAGTGCACCAGTTTACTGTCAGGGTGAGCTTGTCGAACCCGATGCTGTAATGAAAAAATGTTTTATTTCTTTAACCACGCCTTCTACAAGCTCAGGCTGACAGCTCGTTT
>JAYTLA010000022.1:0-12694 GCA_043729825.1 Ferruginibacter sp. | reverse complement strand
TTTTACGGTAAGTATTAATGTTCTTACACTATCACATCCATTGGCAGCTACAAATGTATTTACATAAGTTCCACTAGTGGTATAAGTTTCAAAACTCTGCCCCTCACAAATCGTTTGGCTTATTGTGTTAAATGATTTTGGCTTTATTGTAAGGTTAAGCGTACGTGTGCTATCGCAACCATTAGCGCCTGTAAATATATCTACGTAAACCCCAGCAATACCATAGCCAGCATAGGTTGTACCTTGGCAAATAGATTGGTTAATGGTAGAAAAAGTTTTTGGTAACACGGTAACATTTATACTGTCCTTGTAAATGCCGCACCCAGGTACAGTTACAGTTGCCACATAATATCCAGAGTGAGGAATGGTAACATTATTTATAACAGGATTCTGACTGTTGGAAGTATATCCATTAGGCCCCGTCCAACTATACGTTGCAGAAGGAATTGTTTCTGCGTTAAGGGTTAGGTTTGTTCCAATGCAAGGACGATTATTTGATGCAAATACGGTAGCTTTTACAGTATTGAAATCGCTGAAGTAACCGAAGCTTAAGCCCAAAGAATTACCTTGAAGAAATCCCATTTGAAACAGGTTAGTGGTATTATCTATTTTAATAATTGAACCATTAGGATAAGAAGATAAAGGCAAAAGTATTTTTGCAAAATACCATTGCCCTCCTGTAGCTGGCACTATTGAGAACTGGCTATTCGTAATAATTCCTACATTATTATTTATTAGAAAGTTACCCTGCCCTCCATTTTTTACTAACAGGGTAATATACAAATCTTCATTTGAACTTCTTGCTACTGAAACTGACCCACTACCTGTACAATCAATTTTTGGTAGAATAGCTGCACCTACTTCACAACCTGCACCTGCAAGTTGGTATACATAAGCAGGTAAAGATGTTTCTATATATGTAGATTGGTTGCTTACAGTCAATGTAGTACTTTGGCCAGCGTTAATTGTAGTTACTAAATTACCATCTTGGGAAATTGTTGTATTGTTCGTAACAGCAGTAATGAATAACTTATCATTTGGAGAATTAAGATTGCTTTTAATAGCTATATATTGAGAACCTAAAACATTTATTGGAATAGTTTGATCACCAGCCAAATCTCTACACGAACTTCCAAAAACCCCTCCATTTAATAAATCATCTGCAAGAGTAATTGCAATTGGTTTTGTTGATGAAACATAAGATCCATCTAAATGCTGATTAGCAAATCTAGAAGTTGCAATTGCAGCATAAGTTTGTCCTTTATTCAAAACTATTATAAAAGGAATATTTGCTAAATGCCCAACTATATTTTTTGTTGGAGTAATTGTAACAGTTGTGTTATCCTCTGATGCAATAATGTTGAAAGAGGATAATGCAGCAGGGCTATATTCACTTGCGTTATCTAAAATATTTTGAGAAGAAATATAAAAATTTAATCCTAGAGCATTTCTACCTTTTAATGCAAACAATTCAGGATTAGGCCCATCAACATTTGCCTCATAATATGCCGCAATTTTGTTATTGGAGGTTATTTTTAAACCACGATTTTGAATAACATCACCTGGGGCACATTCAATATTATTTATTTGGCTTGATAAATTAAAAGTTATGGTTGAAAATGGTGCTAAAACTATAGTCTGTGGAATAAAGCTTGAATTTGCAGGCTGCGAAACAGTAACTATAGATGTAAGTTGAAATGATGATACTCTAAAAGCGATTGGTCTATCATAACCAAAATCAGAAGATATATCTGGTGCTGCGAACCAAAATGCAGTATCGGTTTGGGCAAAAGATTTTTGTATAATGAAAATAAAGGAAAATAGTAAAATTTTTCTCATAGTGCAATTTTAACTAATCAATCATAATGTTAGCAAGTTTATAAAAACTAACTTTAGGCTTGTAACCTAAAGATATAATTAATTTATTATCAGATACTAATTTTTTATGCGAGGATTTAAAATTGCTATTTTCAACTAAATAATTTTTATAATCTTTACCAACCAATTTAAAACATTCTTCTATCCATTCTTGTATCGAATACCCTTCACCACTACTAATATTAGCTTCAAAAATCTCATCTTGATTTACCAGCAACCAAATCCCTTGTACAATATCACCTGCATAAGACCATTCTTTTACTACAGTCATATCTCCAATTTCTAATTTTTCATTGCTACCTGCTGCTATTCTTTTAGCGGCTTCGCTAATCATTTTGGTAACATGCCTTTCGCTACGCAATGGACTATCGTGGTTAAAGAAATATCCTACATACGTTTTTATACCAAGGCTTCTAAAATATCGAGCAGCATACACACTTTGTATTCTAGAGATGGAATATGCATCATTTGCTGCGAATGGATCCGTTTCTTTTATTGGATTGCCTGTATTTAAAAATTGGAGCCCGCTACCCGAAATAAAAACTTTTGTATGAGGCGAAAATTGTTTAACAGCTTCTAAAATATTAAGTGTACCTGTAGCTATTGTTTGGTGATTTTCGAAAAGTGCAACGTGCCTTGTAGTGGAGTTTGCTGCTAAATGAAAAATATAATCTGGCTGTGTATTTTGAATAAGCAAACTTACCTCTTCAAAATTGCTAATGTCTGTTTGTAGAAAATTTTCGCTTCTACTTACAGCAATTACTTCAATATTATTTTCATGCAAAAGTTTTGTTAGGTAAAATCCATCTTGCCCGTTTGCTCCAAAAATTATTGCTTTCATATCTATTTTTTCTTTCTAAATACAAAGGTGGCAAAAGTGTATTGATATTTATCTAGATAAAAGAAATCAGGGTTAGGGCAATCCCAATCGCCTATATCTACCAATTCACATTTCGGAATATAAGAAAGCATTCTTTGTTCCATATCTTTTTTGGTATAAAAACGTGCATCTACCTCAGGTTTTGGTTCTCCTAAAACCCAACCATCTTTATAATCACATGTTATCACTGCTATTCCACCTGGAGCTAGTAACCCTTCAATACATTCTAAAAATGATTTATCATTAGGATCATGTTCTATAACTGAAGTTGAAAAAACAATATCGTATGATTCTTTTTTGGTAGAAGGTTTTGTATAATATTCTTGCAGAAAATAATTTACCATAGGGTCTATTTCTTCTATCTTGTAACCCATTTTTAACAATAACATAGAAGCAGTATCTTCATAACTGCCAACACATAGCAATTTAGGATTGTCATAAGTACTTAAGCTTCTAAATACTGTATCAAAAACAAATGCCTGTTGCACATTAGCTCTAGCTATTTTCTTATCCATTGTTTTAGGCAAAGCTTTCAACAATAAATTTATTGCTGGTGCATATAATTCACGAGCTTTATCATCTAAAATTCTATTTAATTTAATATTTTTATTTTCATCCAACACTGGTATATACTCTAAACTTTTGTCTACTTCTAAATTATCTTTAGTTGCCGATTCTGTATCTCTTAGCCAAGAAAAAGAGCTATTTGGCATTGATAATTTTTTCTTGAAAATATTTTTTATTTTATTAATTATACCAGTTTTTGGGTAAATTATGTTTTCTGATTTATTAAAAACAGAATCTAAAATTCTTTCATATTCCCAGAGCATATTCTTATCGTCCCAACCTGCAACCGTTTCTTGTAAAGGCGCAAAACCATTTGCTAAAATTTGTTTTAAAGAAGAATTTTCTACACAAATACTTGGCGTAATATGTAAAAGATGCCTAAATAATGGGCAATTTGAAATGGCAATAGGGCGCTGAACAGCAAGTGCATTATCCGTTGCACTAGATATTCCTCTACCAGTACCCGATTTGTCTTGATATAAAAAAACATTTAAATCATTACTGGCTAAAAAATTGAACAATTCATTTTCTTGCAAAAAATCATGCGTAATTTCTAATTTTATTTTTTCGTTTTTGATTAATCCTTTACAATTTAGAGCTATTTTTTTAGCATTACTTCCATCTTTATCTCCAAACTCAGCAAATGGAATGTTTATTTTTATATGAGCTTCGTCAAATTCATTTTGCACTTTTGTTACAAGCTCTTCAAAACCTTTATTTGGAGTACCAAACCCAAAGCTTCCAATTACTGGTATTTTTGAACCTGATGTAACATTTGGATTAGTATAACTTGGAATTAAACGGCCTGTTTTATAAACATACGGGTTTTTTAAAAGCAAAGTAGGGTCTGCAGCAATATAAAAATCAAACAAAGAATTAAGCATTTTTTTTGAATCGCCATACACAATTTCATTTCTATATGCAGTTGCATTATCGGCTACCTCCTGCGTAATTTCATGAATAATGCCAATTTGTAAACATTGTATTTTTGCTATATTATTTTTGTATCTTCCCTTTGTATGTTTAATACACAACCATGGCATTACAGATGGATGATAATTGTAAATAATGCCCTCAGGATTATTTTTAGAAATTGCATCTTCTAATTCTTTTAAAGATTCGCATTCTACTTTTATAAAATTATATTTTGAAGACTCACTTATAGCTTCAAAAATATCTTTCCCAAATTGATAAACACCGCATTGTTTTTTTGTATGCGTAACAAATAAAATATTTTTCATACTATTAAAAACTAGAATTCAGCTGTTGAATAAAATTTATTTCATCATTATCTCAATCTTAGGCACCGGAAAAATAAACCCAGTCCCTTTATCCAATGCTTCTTTTTCTCTCACCACAAATTCATCTTTAAAATGCCACGGCAGTACTAGATAATAATCAGGGTTCATGGCACGGCTTTCGGCTTCGCTAATGATGGGTATATTTGTGCCAAGCGTAAATGCGCCATATTTATCTTCGTTACGCTCAGCCGCATATTCTACAAGGGTATGATCTATATTACACCATTGCAAAATGGTATTGCCTTTTGTAGATGCGCCATACACGTGCACTTTTTTACCTTCGTTTTTAAACTTTACGAGTAAGTCGTGCAATTCATTTTTTAGTACATCTATTCTTTGTTGAAAAGACACATAAGGCTTATCAGTATCCAATTCCAAATCAAATTCTTTATGCCTTGTCTCGTTTATTAAAGCATAGTTTTCTTTACTATCATGCTTGCTATTTTCTTTGTGAGTGGCATAGCATCTTATGCTTCCACCATTAATTTCGTTGTACGAAATTTTAAAAATCTTCATTCCACCAAGTGCCAATATTTTTTCTAATACTGCAAGGCTATAAAACTCCAAATGCTCGTGGCAAATGGTATCATAACTATCAAGCTCCAGCATGCGTGGCATATAACTCATTTCAAATACCCACACACCTGTAGATGATAAAAATCTTTTTATTCCTTTTACAAATTCTACCGGGTTTTCTAAATCGTAAAACATGGCAATAGATGTAATAACATCTAATTTTTTACCTTCTAAAACTTTAAACAATTCTTCCGACGGAAAAATATCTTGCACAACAGTAGCTTCTTTTACTTCTTGGGCTACATCGCTTGGGTCGCAACCATATTTTACAAAATTGCTTGGATAATAGCCCAACAATGTTCCATCGTTGCAACCTATATCTAGTACATTAGGAAATTTAGTATCACCTACTGTATTTACCACACTGCTTACAATATCTTTTAGATGATTGCGCATGGTATCGTTTGTACCACTCCTGTACCAATACGCCGCATACAAAATTTCTGGCGGTACGGAATGTTCCATTTGCAATAATCCACAAGCATTTTCATCTGCTTCAGGATTACAACGCACAAGCGTACAATCAATTTTACGAAGGCTTGGCATTTCTTTACCAGGTTTTATAAAACTACCTTGTAAGTATTGTGGACCTAGGTCTATTACTTTTTTTAGAGAATTAGAGCCGCATACACGGCAGGTATTTCTTTTACGAATGTGCATGTCTTATTTTTGAGAAGTTGTATTGTTTAATTGTTTTATTGATAAATTGTTGGGTAAAGCTCAAGCTTTATAAAATTATCTATTATTCTTTATTAACTGTATAAATTGTTCATTAATGGCATCGATACATTTATTGCGCTCTAAATTAAGTAATGCCAATTGTTTTACCACAATATCTTTTTCATCAGCAGCCACTTTTTCAAATTCATATACTTTTTCTTGCTCGTGCCATAGTTTGCAATTTACGTCGGCTAGTTGGAAAAATACTTCTCCAAAATTGCCATTTACCTCAGCTACGGTATTGCCTTCTTTTTTAAAAACTTTATTGGCAGCAAAGCTCATGCGCTCTGGCAATATTTTACCAGCAGCAGCAGCAGCTATGTATTCATCTATTTCTTGTTGCAACTGCAAAGATTGTATTGCAAGGCTTTCTAACCTGCTTTTATCTTCTGTGTGAAACTGTTTTAATTTTACTATGGTAAGCTTATCGCAAAGCATACCCAATGTTTCTGCCATGTAAATTATTGTTACTTTATAATAGTGGCAAAAATAACGATACCAAACGATACTTAATAACAATTACTTAAATTTAAGGCTCATTTTATTTTTACAATACTTGGTCATTCTCAAAGAGATATTTGTAGCTATCAACGTATACTAATGCATTGGGGTTTATTAAAATATTTTGTAGATGTGCTTTAATAATAGCATTTAAATACAAGCTTCAATTTGGGAGTAGGGCATTTACAAGAATGCATTTTATTGATAAACCAACAGCAATTTTGGATGCTTAGCAGCATCTGTATTTTTACTTGAACCAAAACTTCTTACATTATTATTTGCTTCGTTTTGCAATGCAATTAGTAGTCCATAGTTTGCATTACTTCTCATAGAATCTACAATTGGTTTAATATTTATATCAATAATATCTAAAGTGCTTAAACTTGTGTGCGGTACAGAAACTTGGGTTGTTGTATCTATAGCAGGTTGTGTTGCCCATGTAGTAGTAGTATTCCAATTTGAAACAATTCTTTGTATCCAAAAAGAATTATTGCTTCCCGTATTGGCAATAGCGGGTACATTGGGTATTCCGAAATTAGAACCACTAGAGAATAAACTTAGCTTTGCAGAAATAAGCGTAGCATTATTTGGAATACTACTTAAATCGAATTTAAAAGCCGCACGAGATTTTACTACTGTTGTTCCGTTTGTATAGGATAAAGCACTTATTTCTGTTACTGGAGCAGTAATGTTTATACCAGGCGAAAATAAAAAATTTATCTCATTTGGATTATTAGTAGGCTGTAAAACTATAGTCTGTTGTGCAGCTGGTAAAACATTTACCAAAACAGTATCTACCCCTAAGTAACCCTCGCTGTCTATTACAGAAAATTTAAAAATATAATTGCCTACCACCAAATTATTAACAATACTTGTACTAGCACTTGGGCTTACAATAGTTGGGTTATTTGGTCCGGAAACCAGCCCCCACAAATAAGAAACTATAGCTCCATTTGTAGATGTAGCTGTTCCTCTGAGTGTATCACTATTTACAGGTAAAGTAAGGATTTTATCTGCCCCTGCATTAGCTACAGGCTTTAATTTCAAAGAAGCATTTATTTCTTCTGCAAATTTGTTTTGACAACTCGTAATACAGCATATAGATACTAAACCAATAAAAACAAATTGTACAAATAGTTTCATTATTCCTAATTTATGGATATTCTTAATTATAAGATTACCTCAGTTTATATTACGTTGCCTATACATTACGATATTAATTCAATATTTTATAAAAAAGTAAATGCTAATAGTATATTTTCGTAAAATATTTAAAAGTTTACATTAAAAACCCATGGCAAATATTAGAAGACAAGGCATAAAAGGCACCATTTGGGTTTATGTAGGCTTTCTGTTAGGCGCTATTACTACCTATTTTTTCACATACAAACATTGGTTTACGCCTGAGCAATATGGGCTTACAAGGTCCTTGTTAGAAATTGGAATACTTGTATATGCATTTTCAACTATTGGTTCTACTTTTTACCTCTACAAATTTTTTCCATATTATCAAGATAATTTAGAAAAAAAAGACAATGATTTATTAGGTCTTGCACTAAAAATATCTTTTATCGGTTTCGTTATTACAATTTCTGCATTGTTGCTGTTAGAACCAATCATTATCAAAAAATTTAACACCAATTCTGCTTTACTGGTAGAATACTTTTATATGGTAATACCAGTTGGTTTTTTTATTTTATTATATACCATTTTAGAATCTTATGCCTTCGGCTTTTCTAAAGCTAGTACTACTATTTTTTTAAAAGAAACTATTCTAAAATTATTTACACTTTTAGTTACGCTATTAAAAATATTGGACTTAATAAATTTTAAAACTTTCATTTATCTTTTTTCTTTTCAATATGGTGCTATTGCGCTTATTTTAATCATCATCTTAAAAAGAGAAAACAATCTTTGGCTTACTTTTAAGACCAGTAATGTTACAAAAAAATATAGAAAAAAAATCATTAGCATTCTTGCCCTTACATTTCTTACCATCATTATTAGTGTGCTTCGTACAAGTATTGATGCCATTGTATTGGCTGCAAGACAAAATTTAAGTAAGGTTGCCATTTTTGGTTTTGCCAATTACCTTGTTATGACAATGGGTGCACCTAGTAGAAGCCTTATTGCTATTACCATCCCAATTTTATCGAGGCATTGGAAAGAAAAAAATATGAAAGAAATAGAACGCATCTATCAAAGAACATCTATCAACTTACTCAGTTTTGCGCTTTTCATGTTCTTTCTAATTTTACTAAATTTTTCGCCCGCCATTCAATATTTTAATCTCAACGAAAGTTATTTAGAAGGCAAATACGTTTTTATTTTACTTGGCATGGTTACTATTATTGAACTTGGCACAGGCGTAAATGGGCAAATAATTGGCACATCTAGTTTCTTTAGATTTGAATTGTGGACAAGCATTTTATTAACAGCGCTTATTATTCCATTAAGTTATTTTCTTACAGTAAAGTATGATTTAATAGGCCCCGCAATTGCAAACTTGGTTTCGTTTACCATTTATAATGCTGTACGCTATTTTTTCTTGCTCAATAAATTTAACATGCAGCCTTTTTCGCAAAAAACATTGGAGGTTTTATTTATTGCAAGTGTATCTTTTTTAGCTATTCATTTTTTGCTAGATGGAAAAGAGGGACTTCTATTTCTCATAATTAGATCTATATTATTCTCAGCAATATTTATTGCTGCGGTTTATTTTAGAAACATTTCGCCCGATGTAAAACCAGTACTCAATTCGTTACAAGAAAGAATAAAAAAAATATTCCAAAAATAATTTTATCGAATTTTATTCAAATACAACTCCATTCCTTTTCTTTTATCATCATCTAAAGTAAAGCTGATATTTTCTGCAAAATATTTTTCTAAATCGTAGTCTTCGTAAGGGTTTGCTGCTATTATTTCTGGTAAATGTTGTAACCCAAAACCTGTGGCATTATTAAAATCGGCAATAAATTTTTCAGGCAATTTTTTATTGGCTACCCAAGCCGCAAATACAAATGGCAAACTAGTCATTGCTAGCCATGCAGTACCAAGGTCGTAAATATATTTACTTTTTTTTCGTTGCATAAATGCACGATCGCCAATTACTAACCCTCCCGTTTTCCCATTAATATTATTTTCATAACCTTCTTTTGCAGAAATTAGTGTTGGGTTTATTTTCCAAAATTCTTTAAACAATATTTTTAAAAGTTCAACTGAACTTCTGCTTTGATAATCCAATAATATGGTTTCAATTTCTTCTAAGGGAACATCGCTAAACAAACATACACTTACTACCTCTCCTATTGAACCAATACAATAATCGGTTATAATATGATACTCTTTCAACAATGGAATGGCAGCCACGGGTACAAGTGCAATGTCCACTTCGTCACGCATAAGCATATCTGCTATGCTTGCGGGGAAATCTGTTACCAGATCTACTTCATCTTTCATCATGCCATTTTCAAAGCCATATATCAATGGTTTTGTGTTGAGATAACTTACGGCAGCAACCCTTATTTTTCTATCCAATTAGTTTCGTTTAAATTCGTGCAAAATTACTTCAAACCATTTTCATTTATGCAACTTTCTCCACTTACTGCTATTTCACCTATAGATGGTCGTTATAATAAAGCTACAGCCCAATTGGCTGGCTATTTTTCTGAATATGCATTAATAAAATACCGTGTAAAAGTGGAAGTAGAATATTTTATAGCTTTGGGTGAAAAAAAATTTTTTAAAATAGATGCTAAACTGAAGAATGCATTAAGATTGGTTGTAGAAAATTTTTCTGAAGAAGATGCAGCGCAAATAAAAAAAACAGAAGCCATTACTAACCACGATGTAAAAGCAGTGGAATATTTTTTAAAAGAAAAACTAGATGCATTAGCTTCAAGCCATTTAAAAGAATGGATTCATTTTGGATTAACATCGCAAGACATTAATAATACTGCTGTGCCCATGCTTTGGAAAGATGCCATAGAGCAAGAATATTTACCATCTATTATTAACCTACAACAGCATTTAAAAAAACTAGCACAGCAATGGAAAGCCATACCCATGCTTGCTCGCACACATGGGCAAGCTGCAAGCCCCACCATACTTGGCAAAGAAATGATGGTTTTTGTAGAACGCTTAGAAAATCAAATTGTACTGTTTAGTCATATCCCATTTACAGGAAAATTTGGTGGCGCTACTGGTAATTTTAATGCACACCATGTAGCTTATCCAAAATACGATTGGGTAAAATTTGCCAATAGTTTTTTAGAACAAAAACTAGGATTGCAACGCCAACAATACACCACGCAAATAGAACATTACGATACCCTTGCTGCGCATTTTGATGCCATAAAAAGAATAAATACAATTCTTATAGATTTATGCAGAGATATATGGAGCTATATAAGTGTAGATTATTTTAAACAACAAACTAAAAAAGGTGAAATAGGTAGCAGCGCCATGCCGCACAAAGTAAACCCAATAGATTTTGAAAATGCAGAAGGTAACCTTGGCTTTGCAAACGCCATACTAGAGCATCTTTCCTCTAAATTACCCATTAGTCGTTTGCAAAGAGATTTAACGGATAGTACCGTACTTAGAAATATCGGTGTACCCATTGCACACACCATCATCTCTTTAAAATCGTTAAAAAAAGGTTTGCGTAAATTAATTTTAAACGAACCAAAACTAAAAACAGATTTGGAAAACAATTGGGCGGTAGTGGCCGAAGCCATACAAACCATTTTGCGTAGAGAAAACTACCCTGCGCCTTATGAAGCTTTAAAAGAACTGACCAGAGGGAAGGAAATAAATAAAGTATCTGTACACAATTTTATAAATGGATTAAAAATATCTGCTGGTTTGAAAAAAGAATTGAAAGCAATTAGCCCACATAATTATACCGGGATTTAATAAAAAAAATTAATAATTAAATAAAACGAAGTGTAGTAAATTTGCAAAAAAGTATCAGATGCCTGAAATATGTAGATTTTATGGAATTGTAATTTATATGTTTTTCAATGACCATAACCCACCTCATTTTAAAATTTCGTATGGCGAATTTGAAGCTAATATTCTGATTGAAAATGGGAATTTGTTGAATGGCGATTTTCCAATTAGTAAATTAAAATTAGTACAAGCTTGGGCTGAAATACACAAAGAAGAACTTAATGAAATGTGGCAAAGCAAAAATTTTCATAAAATAAACCCTTTGCAATAATGATTAAAATAGTAGAAATAATAGACACAAGTAATTTTGAAATTACCTGTAAATTTAATACAGGAGTAATAAAGAAAATCAATGTACTTCCTTTATTAAAAAATCATGCTCATTTAGTAGGAATAGATAAATTGTATAATGAGAAGGTTTTTGCGACTGCTACTATTGGTAAAAATGGTGAAATTTTATGGAAAAACATTATTCAAATTCAATATAAAAATGAAACAAATATTTGGGATTATGATATTTCTCCTGAGTTTGTTTACTATAATTAATTTAAGAAATCATTAAAATTATTTACGATTTCTCTAAAAGTATTTTTGTCATTTAAAACTACACCTTATTCATCTCACTCGTAAAATGAAAAGTAATATCCGGATTATTAGAAATTTCTGTATTTAAAAACCATTCGCTTTGGGCAAGGTAAACCACGTTGCCGTCTTTATCTTCGGCTATATTGGCTTGTTTATATTTTGTAAAGTCTTCTAACTTTTTTGAGTCTTTTGCAGTAAGCCAACATGCTTTAAAAAATGGCAACGAATTCATTTGTGCTGATGCACCATACTCTTGTAGCAAACGATATTGTATTACTTCAAATTGTAATTCGCCCACACAACCAATTATTTTTTTATTGCCCCCAAACTGTGTGAACAATTGTGCTACACCTTCGTCCGTTAATTGGTTTAAACCTTTTTCTAATTGTTTTGTTTTTAGCGGGTCTTTGTTTACCACTTCTTTAAATATCTCGGGCGAAAAACTTGGAATACCAGTAAAATAAAAATTTTCTCCTTCGGTAAGTGTATCGCCTATTTTAAAATTTCCTGTATCAAACAAACCAACCACATCGCCAGGGTAAGCTTCATCAATCACATCTTTTTGTCGAGCTAAAAAACTATACGGATTGGTAAAACGCATATCTTTTTCCAAACGCACATGGTTGTAATACGTGTGGCGTGCAAACCTGCCACTACACACTCGAAGGAAAGCAATTCTATCTCTATGTTTAGGATCTAGATTGGCATGTATCTTAAAAATAAATCCACTAAA
>JAYTLA010000021.1:0-14900 GCA_043729825.1 Ferruginibacter sp. | reverse complement strand
TAAGTACTGAAAAAATTATCTATTTTCATAAAGTCTAATTTATTTAGCAAATATATACTAATTAAATTAGTTTGCACCTAATTGCGGATAGTCATTAAATATATTTTATGAACCGTAGAAAATTTTTAGGAAATACAGCACTTCTTTCTGTACCAGTAATGCTTACAGGTATGCCCGTTTTTGCTGGCGAAGGAGTGTTGCATCCTTTTTTACAAGAGCTATCATTTTCCGCAGCCAATTGTGGAAAGGTACTCGTGATTATTCAAATGAATGGAGGTAATGATGGTTTGAATATGGTGATACCTCTTGATAAATATGCTCAACTTAGTGTAGCTAGGCCTGCTGTATTAATTCCCCAAGCCTCTGTGCTAGCATTAAATGGGAGTACCACAACAGGCTTACATCCCGCAATGACTGGCATTAGAGATTTATATAATGATGGTAAGGTAAGTATTGTACAAGGTGTAACATATCCTAATCCAAACTTCAGTCATTTCTTCGCACAAAATATTTGGTTTTCTGGCACCATGGATCCAGATTCTACAACAGGATGGGTAGGCAGGCAATTAGAAACTACTCACCCTGCTTATCCAACTGGTTATCCAAATGCAACCAATCCTGATCCGATGGTAATTCAAATTGGAGGTTCGTTGCCATTATCTATTTTAGGGAGCGATGTAAATTTTGGATACAATGCACCAAATCCTACATCATTAACAAGTGTAGCTACTGCTGTGCCTGAGCCAGCTCCTATAAGTGATTATGGAACAGAGATTACTTTTTTAAGGCAAATGCGTACGCAAAGTAATGCCTATGCAGGTCGTATTACGGCAGCATACAATGCGCAGACTACTCTATCTACTTTGTATCCTAATACAACAAGCCCAAACCCAAGTAATAACTTAGCTAACCAATTAAAAATAGTAGCACGTCTTATTGGTGGTGGGCTTACAACACCTGTTTATATTGTTAATCAAACAGATGTAAGTTATGATACACACGAAAACCAAGTTGATGTGGCAGATCACACAATAGGTTATCATGCAAGTGGCCTTTCAAAACTTTCTGTAGCTATTACTGCTTTTCAAAATGATATTACATTGATGGGTAAAGCAAATAAAGTTACAGGAATGACTTTTAGTGAGTTTGGCAGAAGGGTTATTAGTAATGATAGCAATGGTACAGATCATGGAAGTGGCGCTCCTGTAATATTTTTTGGAGCAGGTGTAAATCCTGGTATTCTTGGGGCATCACCAATACTTCCTGCTACTATAAATGGCAATACCCAAGTGCCCATGTTGTATGATTTTAGACAATTATATTCTACCGTTATGCAAAAATGGATGTGTATGACAGCTACCGAATCGCAAACAATTTTAAATGGAACTTTTAGTACTATTCCTATTTTTAATGCTACAGTTGTACCACTTACTGGCATGGAATTATTTGCAAGATGGGATAATGAACATGCTGTTTTAGATTTTGAAGTATTAGAAAATGATTCTTACGATCGTTTTATTATTGAAAGATCGGTAAATGGTATTGATTTTAATTTGGTAAATACTGTTGTAAATACTACCAATAGTAACAAACAAAAATATACTTATAAAGACAATCGCATAAATGCAAGTGTGGTTTATTATCGCATAAAAGGTATTTCAAAACAAGGCGAGCCTTCTTATTCTAAAATAGCAACACTTAAAAATAGAAGTAAACAAGAGGTAAGTGTTTTTCCAAATCCTGTTACCAATAGAACAATAAACATCGAATTCTTATCGATTATAAATGAGAATGTGGAGATAACTATCTTTGGTACATTAGGAGAGAAATTATATTACAACCAAACTAACCCAAGGGGGAACAGGGTTATTACTTTTAAAGTGCCGAATCATTTTGATGTAAAAACATTGTACATTTTAAATATTGTATATGGAAGTACAGTAGTAAATGAAAAACTATTGTTTGAATAAATTTTAGCTTTACTACTATGCTTAAAAGGATTCCAATTATTGGAATCCTCTTTTTATTTCAATACAAATCAACTCGATTTCTCTTGTATTTTTCTTACAATTTTCAACACTAATTTTCGTGGAGTAAGGCGAATAGAATTTGCCATTATTGCATTCATCCATCCGTGTATCACAGTCATTTTATTTTTCATCATGGCTTTATAACCAAACGCAGCTACTTCTTTTGATGTAGGTAATTTTTTGCCTTTTACCAAATTGCTTTCATGCATGGCTGCTGCTTCAAAAAAACTACTCTGCGTAGCGCCAGGGCAAAGGCATGTTATGTGTACACCCGTGCCTTGTAGCTCATTATAGAGCGCTTCGCTAAAAGATAATACATAGCTTTTTGATGCATAATAAACTGCCATTGTTGGGCCAGGTTGAAATGCAGCAGTAGATGCTACGTTTAATATTTTTCCTGATTTTCGTGCTACCATATCTGGTATAAAAAGCCTACACATTTTTGTGAGCGATGTAATATTTAGGTTAATCATTTGCTCTGTTTTGGTCCAATCTGCATCTGAGAAAAAATCGTAAACACCAATGCCTGCATTGTTCACCAAATAATCAATCTTAATATTTTCTGCTTTGCAAGTGTCATATACTTTTTGTACGTCGTCCATGTTGCTTAAGTCTGCAGCTATTACTTTTACTGTTATGCCAAATGCGGTTTGTAATTCATTAGCCAAGGCTTTCAATTTGTCTTCACTTCTTGCTACTAATACTACATTGTTTTTTGCTGAGGCAAATGTTCTTGCAAACTCTAATCCAATACCTAAGGATGCGCCTGTAATTAATGCTGTATCCATAAATTTATTTTTTGTAATGCAAATGTATAAAAATGATTGTAGTGGATTGGCATAAAAAAACGCCACGAAATTTTCATCTCATGGCGTTACTATTTTATCGTAAAATTTATTCTTACAAAATCTGCACCTGACCCGCAGCTAATTCTCTACCATTGCTATCTCTTAAAACCACATAATAACTGCCTTTAGGATTTTTACTTATATCTACTTTCATAAAACTAAACGGCACGTTGTTGTTATATATTTGTGTAAATACTTTAGCTCCTTTTGCATCATACACATTAATGATACGCCCATTTAAATTAGCCGCACCATTGTTAAAGCTTACATTAAATATTCCTTTATTAGGATTAGAACTTATAAACAATTGTGAAGATGCTGCAGAAGAAACAAAAACACTTGAAGAAGTAGTCGTACAACCACTCGCAGCCGTTACTTTTACTTTGTAATTTCCAGTTTCATCAGCAAAAACAATTATTCTATCTGCATTTGTTGTAAGATTAAGACTGTTGTTTTTTGTCCATATATAATTGTAATTTCCTGCAGGCGAAACTGTAGCAATAATACTTACCGGCGCAGCAGGGGTAATACCTGTAGATGGAGCTACGCCAATTTCTACTACTGGTAGCGGAGCTACATTTACAGTTACACTTTGGCAAGTAGTTGTATTGCATGTTCCTTCTAGTCTTACAAAATAGGTTGTAGTTGTAAAAATAGGAACGTTTGCAAGTGTAGCACCTGTACCTATAAACGTACCACCGCAAGTGCCACTATACCATTTGTATGATGCACCTGCACCAATTGTACCGCCAGTTGCCGTAAGATTTACTGTACCACTGTTTGCACAAACCAACGTTGTACTTGCAGTAGCACTTGTAGGGGCTACAGATATTGAATTGATAGTAATATTTGCAGTAGTTGTAAATAAAGGATTACATGCGCCATTTGGGGCAAGTGTATAAGTAACTACATAAGTGCCTGCAGTGCTAGTAGCAAGGTTTATAGCACCTGTTGTTGCATTTATCACAAGACCAGTTGTTGATGAATAAGTTCCACCAGTTGTACCAGTAAATGTAGCATTTGCTGTGCCAGCACCACTACAATATGGAGCACCAGCATAACTTAAACTTGCCGTTTGTGATTGTACAAATAAATACCTTGTAAATACAGGATAATGATCTGTAGTGCTGTTGCCGTAGTTTGTTACAAGCCCAGCCACATCTGTAAGTATAGCTGCAGAGCCAGGCAAATAAGAACATTGCATTTCGTTTGAAACGATTACATGATCTATAACGTCGTTATAACTTACCGTCGATTTTTTTCCTGCAAGACTTAATGGCAATGTTGGAGAATAAAAATTTGTAACATCATCTGTAAATTGTTTGTAAGAAGATAATTTAGGATTTATTCCAGCCGTAATTGTAGAATCTAAATCATCATTAAAATCGCCTAAGAAAATAATATTATCGTTAGGATAAAAATTATTTAAATGAGTACGCAACGAATCGTTACCAGATTTTCTACGAGCATACGAAGTAAGTGTTGGTGATGTATTAGCTTTTGCATGCACAATTATAAAACGAATTTGTTTTGTAACACCATTTAGCGTTGTTGTGCCAGTAACCATAAAAGGAAAACGACCACTAGCAAACCAATTGTAAGCAGGGTTAGTTAAATCTGCCACAGTATTAGAACCTGCAGAAAGTATTGGTTGCGAAGTAAGCCCTCCTGGGAACAATGCAGTCTTATATATCATCCCTAATTTTTGAGCTTCAGATAATGGGCCTGCACCTACTTCACTTGTATTTGTATGAGAGCCATAATCAGACAATACGTAAGCATACCCAGGCATTTGGCTTACAATATTTGCAAGGCGAGGTTCACTTACCACTTCTTCTAATGCAATCACATCTGCACCCATATTTTGTAAAATCGTTTTTATATTTTGCTCTTGTACATTATCATTTGTGGGTCCTAGTGTTGTACTACCAAACCATTCAATATTCCAGTTTACTACATCAAGTGTTGTAGCAGCATCAATACTGTTGCCTCTTAGCGCAATAATTGTATCTGCAACTAATGGAGTGCTTATGGTTAAAGTGCCAGCGTAGCTTACCGTTGGTAGCGTTGGTGCAAATTGTACGAATACTATTTTATTAATATTATTTGCTTCTGCTTGTGTGTAAGTAATGCTAGGCGTAAAACTTCCGTTTGTTTTAGATATTAAAAAATTACCAGTTGCGGTTAAAGTAACGCCGCCTGTTATATCATTTCCAGTAAAGTTTATAGTTTTTACCAATGTACTTCCGCTTGCTACAAAACCAAAATTCACTTCGCCAGTATTTGGTGTAAGTGTAGCAGGTGGTGGCGTAAGTGAGTTGTCAATTTTTACATCATCCAAAGTCCATCTTGCACCATCATCTGCAGTAGAATTATATACAAATGCAACATAAGTATTGGCAGTTTTGTATGCAAATAAATTTATGTTTTGGCTAAGTTTCCATACATCAGTTGCAAGTAATGGAAAATTACCTGTAAGGTCTGTCCAAGTTGCAAGCGCAGGGTTGCCAGTGCCAGTATAATTTGTAGATACTTTTAATTTTAATGGGGCACCATTAAAAGCAGTTCTACTCCAAAAAGATATTAATGGATACGTTGTAGAAACCAAATTTAAAGATGGAGAAATTAACCAGTCTTCATTTATAACATTTGAACCAGCAGCAAAGCCATTTATTTGTACGCCGTTAGGGGCACTGCCAGTAGGCGTAGTACCATGCCCAAAAGTTGTACAAGCCCAAACCTGTGTACCAGTTACACTAAATTGAGTGAAACCATCTGTAAGAGCAGTTGTACAAATATTAAAGTCTGCTGTGTAAATAGCAGTACCAGTCGCAAAATTCCAAGTTGTATTTCCTGTAATGCCTGCAAAATTATTATTGGCCAAATCTTTAAAAGCACCAGCAGCAATTTCTACATAGTATCCAGTACTCAATAACAAAGTATTGATGGTAATAGTAGCAGCATTTCCTGCAACAGAAACCGCAGCAGTTGTAACATCTATAGTTTGTACAATACTATTATCACTTAATCTTTTTACAACAATATTCCCAATACCCTTTACTACGGCTTCACTAAAATTAATATTTAAAGTTGTTCCTACAGAAACATTTATAGCATCATCAGCAGGAGTAAGCGTTGTAACTGTTGGAGGGGTTACATCTGCACCACCACCACCTACACTAATATTATCTATGGCAAAACTTGGTCTTGCACCACCACCACTCACTTGCCTGCTTGCCCAGCGAAGTTGTACTACTGCTTGGTTATCGCATGCGGCAGGTAGGGTTAGTGTTTTAGTTAATAAATTTTGTGGCGTAGTTACAGCAGTTGTTTGAGTAGTTGTGTTATTTTGATATTCTATACCTGTAAGGGTTGTAAAACTACCAGCTGTACCCACTCTATATTGTAAAGTAATTTCATTCACTCTCGTGTTTGCGCCACCATCATATGGATTTCTAATGGTCATCACATCATAACTCACTGGTATATTGCTTTGGCCTGTTGTAACTACCGCCAATACTAGGCTTAGGTCTAGCGAACCAGTATTTAAAAAACCAATTTTACCATCATAGTTATTTATATTACCACTATTTACTGCAGCAGTTACACTTCCTATCAATGCTCTATCAGCAGTAGCAGTTGCAGTATTAAAAGAACTTCCTGGTATTGTGGAAATGGTCCACCCCTGCCAGCCAGCAGGGTAAGTAGTAGCAGTTGATGCCAACCCTGCAAAATCTTGTGTGTATGGCATAGCCTGCGCTACAGGGTTTGTTTGGGCATTTGTAAACAAGGTTACAAGCAGCAAAAGGAATGAGTAAATATATCTCATGTGTGTTTAAATTTAAGTTGCAAAAGTAGGGTAAAATATCGCTCCACAATCCACTTTTTGGCAACAAAAAAATAAGTCAATCTTTCACTTTTATAGGTAAAATTATTTTATTGTTTACTGGCTGAAAAGCAATAATTTGGCTTCGTTGGCGACGCTCCGTTCAACAGCCTATCTTTTGGCATCTTATATCGTAGCGTAGCATAGATGCGAAGATTGGAGCGATTTAAGCCTATAAAACCTTAGCAAAAATCTTTTAAAATTAAAAATGTTCAAAAAAGTATAATTTTAAAAAGCAATCTTTGACAAATTTTATTTTCCAAATCAACATGACAGTTTTTCCGCAAAAAACTCGTGGTACTCTATTTGCAATACAAAAAACTCAATCTTAAAAAACACATTTTTATATGCAAAAAGGCAGTATTAGGGTACAAACGGAGAATATCTTCCCTATCATCAAGAAATTTCTTTACAGTGAGCATGACATTTTTATTCGAGAACTTGTCAGTAATGCAGTAGATGCTACACAAAAATTAAAAACTTTATCTTCCATTGGAGAAGCAAAAGGCGATATAGGCGAATTACGCATCGATATAACTTTAGATGCTACCAATAAAACACTTACCATTAGTGATAAAGGGGTGGGCATGACGGAAGAAGAAGTAGATAAATACCTCAACCAGGTAGCATTTAGTGGTGCAGAAGAGTTTTTAGAAAAATACAAAGGACAAAATGAGAATAATATTATTGGACATTTTGGGCTAGGATTTTATTCATCTTTTATGGTGAGCGAAAAAGTAGAAGTGGTTACCAAAAGTTTTAAAGAAGGTGCAACAGCCGTTCGCTGGGAGTGTGATGGTAGCCCAGAGTTTTCATTAACTGCTGCAGAAAAAGAAACACGTGGCACAGATATTATTTTGCACATCAACGAAGAAAGCAAAGAGTTTTTAGACGTATATAAAGTAAAAGCTACGCTTGAAAAATTTTGTAAGTTTTTGCCTGTACCTATTTTCTTCAAAGATGTAAATGAAAAAGTAGAAGAAGTAAAAGAAATAAAAGAAGGCGAAGTGCCTGCTGAACCAATTGTACCAAAACCACTAAACAACACAGCTCCGGCATGGACAAAAAAACCTGCCGACCTTACCAAAGAAGATTACGAAAACTTTTATAGAGAATTATATCCGTACAACGAAACACCGTTGTTTTGGATACATTTAAATGTTGACTATCCTTTTAATCTTACAGGTGTTTTGTATTTTCCAAAGATAAAAAACAGCTACGAAATACAAAAAGACAAAATACAATTATACAGCAACCAAGTTTTTGTAACCGACGAAGTAAAAGATATTGTACCAGAATTTTTAATGTTGTTGCAAGGGGTAATTGATAGCCCAGATATTCCGCTAAACGTGAGCCGTAGCTACTTACAAGGCGACCCTAATGTAAAAAAGATAAATGCACATATCACTAAAAAAGTAGCAGATAAATTAGAAGAATTATTTAAACAAGAAAGAGAAGAGTACGAAAAGAAATGGGAAAGCCTTGGTTTGTTTGTGAAGTATGGTATGATGACGGACGATAAATTTTTAGAAAAAGCAAATAGCTTTTTTGTGATGGAAGATACAACAGGTAAGTTTTTTACCAAAGAGGAATATGTAACTGCTACTGCTTCGCAAAAAAATAAAGATGGTAAGCAAGTAATTTTATATACGACTAATCCTGTACAGCAAGATGCATATATACAGCAAGCCATTGCTAAAGGTTATGTTGTTGTAAAAGCTGAAACGCTTGTTGATGCAGCTTTTATCAATACGGTAGAAATGAAATGGTATGATTTTGTTTTTACAAGAGTAGATGCAGATATTGCTGATAACTTAATAGATAAAACGGAAGGTGCTGAAAGTGTATTGACAAAAGATGAATCTGAAAAACTAAAAATATTGTTTAGCCAACCACAAGAAGGCTTAAACATAAACGTAGAATTAAAAGGCTTAAGTACAGATGCGCCACCAGTAACGGCTACAAGGCCAGAGCAAATGCGTCGTATGAAAGACATGGCTGCAACAGGAGGGGGTATGGCTGCATTCTATGCGCAAATGCCAGATGAAGTCGCATTGACTGTAAATGGTAATCATCCAATATTTAAAAATATTTTAGCAGAAGCAGATGCGCCACAACAAGAAAAATTAGTGAAGAATTTAGCTGATTTAGCATTGCTTTCACAAGGATTATTAACTGGTAAAAACCTTACACAATTTATTAGTAGGAGTGTGGAGTTGATGGAGAAGTAAGGTTGATGGTTGAAAGTTGAAGGTTTGTCAAATTCGAGCTTTATAATTTAAATTTTAGCTTTAAAATTGTTAGGACATACATTCATCAATTCATTTTATATAAACCTGCAAGCATAATCAGAGCTTGCAGGTTTTTTATTAAGAACCCCGAAGGGGTTTAATTTGAGTAACCATGGGTGTAGCTCATGGATGATACTACACAGGCAACAAAACCCCAACGGGGTTGAACATATTACTACTTCACAAAGACACTACCTTCCAGATAATGCATTTTTTTAGAGTAAAAAACTTCCTCATAACCCCACTCTTGCAACACATGTTTTTCTAAAGGATTGATGTAAATAATGGTCATTACTCTTGGGTTATTTTCTAAACTTGTTTCTATGTTTTCCATTACGCCACTCATTATTGTTTCATCAAATGGGTTAAACATAAAAATACAATCTACATCATCATCTATATCAAAATAAAAAGCATCGTTATTGTAAATTTGGAAATCAGTATAAGGAAATAGTAATTGTGAAAAACCAATGTTTTCTTTTGCTACAATTAATAAATCTTTTGATAATTCTATTCCACTTATTTTTTCCACGGAATAAGTAGCAGCTACACACATTGCCCTTCCTTTGCCACAACCAATTTCTAAAAAATGATTAAAAGTTTCTAGTTTTACTTCATCAAAAAACATTTCTAAAACATCGTACGATACAGGCATGTAAATCGTTGCATGAGAAATATCAATTCCTTTTTTTTCTAAGCTTTTTAAATTGTCTGCACCTGTAGTATTTATACCATATCTTTTTTCGCCACGTATTTCGTTGCGTATAATATGCCAAGCAATGGAGATGTTCCAATTAGTAGCTATGTAGAAAAAGTATTTTAAAAATTTCATTTTTTATATTTAAGAAAAATTTCTTTCATTTCACTCTTTTCGGTGTAAAGGTTTCCAATGGTTTTTTTGCTTTGCAAAAAGGTTATTTGCCGAGAAGTCTGGAAGGCGTTTAATTGTTATTTTTTGTCTTAGAAAAGGGAAGGTGGGGTTAAAAATGCTTTGCATTTTAGTGAGCTATTAATCAACTAATAAACCATTCAACTATTCAACCATCTTCAACAACGTTTAACTTTCCGAACTTCTCACATCCACCACCATCAATTGCAAACTCTTATTACCATTCCATACATTTTCATCTATTTTAAAAACAATATCCACGGGTTTGTTGTTCATCAGTAATGGAAATTTATCTGCCATATTAAAACCTATTCCATTTATAATGGTTTCATTTTGCTTTACTACAAATTTTAAATGAGCTTCTTTTACAATTTTGCTGTAGCCAAAATCTGTACAGTTTCTTGCTACAAAAGTTGGTCGCATATTCTCTGGGCCAAATGGTTCCATACGGCTAATGATTGTGTAAAAATTTTCCGTTATTTCACTCAAATTTATTTCTGCATCAATCACAATTTCGGGTATCAATAAATGATCAGGAATAGTTGCAGAAACCACTTCTTCAAATCGTTTTGTAAAGGTATCTAAATTTTGAGATAACATGGTTAGACCCGCCGCCGCAAAGTGTCCGCCATAAGCCATCAATAAATCTTTACATTCATAAATGGCTTCATATAAATTAAAACCAGGTACACTTCTTGCGCTGCCAGCAATATAATCTCCGCTCTTTGTAAGCACAATTGTTGGGCGATGATAATGTTCAATCAATCTGCTAGCTACAATGCCCACCACGCCTTTGTGCCAATGCTCACTATACACCACACAAGTTTTTTTATTTTGTAGCACTACATCTTCTCCAATTATTTGTAAAGCATCTTCTGTAATACTGCTATCTGCTTCTTTTCTTTCTTTATTATCGGTATGCAACAACTCTGCAAATGCCTTTGCTTTTTCTACATCTTTTTCTATAAATAATTGCACGGCTTTTTTTGCATCATCCATTCTGCCGGCAGCATTTACTCGTGGTGCAATTACAAAAACAACATTGGTAATCGTCATTATTTTTGTGATACCGCCAAGCTTCATTAATGCTTTAATACCAGGCAATGGGTTGGTATTTATTTTATGTAAACCAAAGAAAGCAAGAATGCGATTTTCGCCGGTCATAGGCACAATGTCAGCGGCTATTGCACATGCTACTAAATCTAAATAATTGTACAATTTTTCTTCAGGTAAGTTATAATGAGAAGAAAGAGCAGTCATCAATTTAAAACCCACACCACAGCCACACAATTCTTTGTAAGGATAATTACAATCAATTTGTTTTGGGTTAAGAATGGCAGCAGCATTTGGGATTTTAGTACCAGGTAAATGATGATCGCAAATAATAAAATCTATGCCCAAAGTATTTGCATAATCAATGAGTTCTACAGACTTTATTCCACAATCTAAACATACGATTAATGAAAAATTATTTGCAGCTGCAAAGTCAATACCATCCTTACTTACACCATATCCTTCTCTATAACGATGCGGAATATAAAAATCTAATTTTTCAGTGTCATATATTTCGCACAAAAAACTATACATGCTTGCTACAGCTGTTGTGCCATCAACATCATAATCTCCAAATACCAATATTTTTTCTTGGTTCGAAATGGCTTTATTAATTCTAGCAACGGCCTTGTCCATATCTTTCATCAGGTATGGGTCGTGTAAATTTTTTAGCGAAGGTAAAAAATATTCTTTGGCGTTATCGTACGTATCAAAATGCCTTTGTGTTAGAATTTTGCAAATAGTTTTGCTCACTTTTAATTGGTCGTGGAGCGCATTTACTTTTTGCTCATTGTAGGGTAATATGTTCCATCTTTTTTGCAAAGGCATTAAAATTTTCTATCGGTGGTGTAACGAACTAAATCTTTCAATGCATTGCTAACATCAGTAGTTGGGTATTGGTCTAAAATAGCCAATGCCTCATCTCTATATTGCAACATTTTTTGCTCTGCATATTTTATACCACCTGCTTTTAACACAGTATCTATTACCCACTTTACTTTTTGTTTATCTGTGTTATTATTTTTTACAATATAAATAATTTCACGCATTGTTTTTTTATCTACATTATTAAGAGTATATATAAGAGGTAAAGTCATTTTTTTTTCTTTTATATCATTGCCAGTAGGTTTGCCAATATCGGCATTTCCATAATCAAATAAATCATCTTTTATTTGAAAAGCAATGCCAGTTTTTTCACCAAACATTTTCATTTGTTCGGTAATGACTTTGTTTTGCGTAGTACTGTATGCACCTATGCCACAGGCAGAAGAGAGGAGAGAGGCTGTTTTGTTTTTTATAATTTCAAAATAAATTTCCTCGGTAATATTTAGCTTTCTTGTTTTTTCCATTTGCAGCAATTCTCCTTCACTCATTTGCCTAATAGCGTCACTCATTATATGTAATTGCTCAAATTCATTATGGCTTGTAGAAAGTAATAATCCTTTAGAAAGAAGATAGTCGCCCACTAAAACAGCTATTTTATTTTTCCAAATAGCATTTATAGAGAAAAAACCACGACGTTCCATGGATTCATCTACCACATCATCGTGTACTAATGTAGCTGTGTGTAACATTTCTACCAAAGCTGCAGCCCTGTATGTACTTTCATTAATCTCTCCATGTAATTTTGCACTCAAAAATACAAACATTGGGCGTAGCTGTTTGCCTTTGCGTTTTATTATATAACGCATTACAGCATCTAGCGACGAAGTTTTGCTTTTTACAGCATCGGCAAATTTAGATTCGAAAACCTTGAGCTCTTCCCCAATAATGTTGGTAACAAATTTCATTTATAGTAATCTAAAGGCTGGCAATATAACAAAGCAAACCGTGAAATGGTAAATTTTACCTTAATAAATATTTTTTTTTGTGCATGCAACTAATTTACTTCCAATAGCGTCTTGAGTTTAAATGATTAAATTAAGTGTATTTTTAGATAAATAAAAAATAAGTTAAAAAAAACTTTGTATATTTAACACAGTTATATACATTTGCATTTAATCAACTAGTATATTTTTTCGAAAATCAACAATCATTAAGTTATGGTAAGCAAAAAGTTAAAATTATTATTCACCCTTTGTTTGCTTGTTTCTGCATTTTCTTTTGCACAAACAGGTGGTAGCAATAGCGGTTACATGGGCGGCGGTTATAGTATTTACGATTCGTCTGTAATTCCAACTAAAAGAATGGGTCAGCAAAATGAATTTTGGAATAATTCCACTTCATTCCCTGCGAAACCTCGTAATATGTGGGAAATTGGCGTAAGCACTGGTATTTTTACAGTAAGTGGAGATGTTCCTTCTGTAGTTTTTACTGCACCTAATATTGGTGTTCATGTTAGAAAATCTTTTGGATATATTTTCTCTCTTAGAGCTGAGTATATCAACACTGTTGCAAAAGGTTTGCAATGGAAACTTGCAGAAAATTTTGGCAAAAACCCCGCTTGGACACGTGCTGGTTATGCAGCCCCTTATAGAACCAATGCAGGACCAATTCAGTTTGGGTATGTAACTTCAGCGGGCGCATCAGTAATTACACCAACTAGAGATTATGTATATTATAACTACAAAACAAATGTGCAAGATTTAGGTCTTCAAGGTATTTTTACCCTTAATAATATAAGGTTTCATAAACAAAAAACTGGTATTGTTATATATGGTGGTGGAGGTGTTGGCGTTACCTTATTTAATACAAAAGTAAATGCAGTAGATGAGTCAAAAGCTGGTCTTGCTGGGAAATATGATTTCCTATCGATTTTTAATGCTAACAATCCAGCAGGCGAAAGACTATATACTACTAGAAAGCAAGTTAGATCTGCTTTGAAAGGTATAATGGATGATACTTACGAATCACCCGCTGATAACGAAAACAATACTCGCCCACTTACAGGTAACAACACAGTTAAACCTTCTGGTACAGTATTGGCAGGTGTGGCTTTCAAACTTGGTAAGCGCATAAATCTTGCAATTGAAGACCGTTGGACTTTTGTAAAAACTGACTTATTAGATGGTCAAAGATGGCAAGAGCAAGCTTGGGGTGATGCTGTATTGACAAGAGATTTCGATTCTTATAACTTTGCTACAATAGGTCTTAACTTTAACCTTGGAGCTAAATCTACTGAGCCATTATATTGGTTAAACCCATTAGATTATGCATACAGCGAATTAAATACTCCTAAGCACATGAAATTGCCAAATTCTGAGTGTACAGATGAAGATGGTGATGGTGTTTGCGATTTCTTGGATAAAGAGCCTAACACTCCAGCTGGTTGCCCTGTGGATACACACGGTGTAACAAGAGATACCGATGGTGATGGTGTACCAGATTGCAAGGATAAACAATTGATTACTCCTACAGAGTGTCAACCAGTAGATGCTGATGGTGTTGGTAAATGCCCAGAGCCTGCTTGTTGCAAAAATGCGGCGGTACCTTCAGAAGCTGGTTGCCCAACTGACTATCCAAGCCTTACATTTAAAGGATCTAGTTGTGCACTTAGCAACGATAATAAAGCAATGTTATCTGCTGTAGCTTCTAAAATGAAAAATAACCCTGCTTGCAGTATTAATATTAATGGTTATCCTGCTGCATCTAAAGCTGCACAAGCTAATTGCAATTGCAGAAATGAAGCTATTAAAAAATATCTTGTTGAAAAAGGTGGTATCAGTGCTGATCGTATCTCTATCAATTGCGAAGTGAGCGATGGTGCTAATAGCAACACTGTAGATATTAAATCTAACTAATACAACATAGCTTATACTTAATGAGAAAGGCCCTTCCAATTGCGGAAGGGCTTTTTTATAAAGGTTTAATGACTATCCGCAATTAGGTGCAAACTAATTTAATTAGTATATATTTGCTAAATAAATTAGACTTTATGAAAATAGATAATTTTTTCAGTACTTA
>JAYTLA010000020.1:0-41423 GCA_043729825.1 Ferruginibacter sp. | reverse complement strand
CAATATCAGCAAGCCTTTCACTAAACCGCTGACGGGGTTTACAACCGCCGTCAGGGTTTGCGAACCTTTCTTTAAATTATAGAAAAGATTGAGTAACCCCAACAGCGGCTTTCAGCCTTGTTGGCGGTTGCGTAGAGACTAAAACCCTGTATCTACAATCGTTCAACGGTTTTAAATAAAACCTTAACTTGACGCCAATGCGCAGGATTGGGGACTCTTCCGTATTTGTATGTATTCGTATGCCCCATCGGGCGGCACACATATATACAAACACATTGCTCAGTCCACCGCACGTGTCCCGTACATTCATGTCGGGAGCTCTTCATCAGCATATCTTTTCTTGTCCATATGTTTGCGTAGGGATTCATCTTTTATTATGCAATAGACCTATAAATATTATTTTTGCAAAATGGAAATACAAAACGCATACAACCAATGGGCATCGCAATACGATACCAATGCCAATAAAACTAGAGATTTGGAAGCCGTAGCGCTTCGAAATAACTTAAATAATATTCCATTTTCAAATTGTTTAGAAATAGGCTGTGGTACAGGAAAAAACACCGAATGGTTTGTTACAAAAACCACCCAAGTAACTTCTGTAGATTTCTCTGAAGAAATGCTAGCAAAGGCAAAACAAAAAATAACCGCCAGCAATGTACAATTTATACAAGCGGATATAAAAAACAATTGGGAATTTGGAAATCATTTTGATTTAGTAAGTTTTAGTTTGGTGCTAGAGCATATAAAAAACTTAGATGATGTATTCGATAAATCAAACCAAGCCTTACAAAATGGTGGTTATATTTATATTGGCGAGTTACATCCATTTAAACAATACACTGGCACAAAAGCAAGGTTTGAAACTACTGAAGGCATATATGTTGTAGAATGTTATAATCACCATATATCTGAATTTTTAAATGCTGCTAAAAAATATAATTTTCGTTTAATTGAATTGGGAGAACATTTTGATGATGACAATAAAAATAATATACCTAGAATACTTACATTGGTTTTTCAAAAATAATTTATACGACAAAAAAGGGATGCCAACTTTTTAAAAGTTGGCATCCTTAAATTCAGATTATTGCTTTTGTACGTATTCGCCTTCGGCAAATACAATTCAAATACGACTTCATTGCTAGCCAAGTACACTCTTAGAGCCAATCCCACAAATCCTGTATGCACAACTTATGCGGAGGAACTTCCTACATATTTTATATAGTACATACAAAAGATATCGGCTCTATTGAAGCTTGACACACTCAAAGCAGCTGAGGTTGTTTATTCCTTTTTAAATTTCACGTTATTCATTATATTTTCTGCCACTTTTTTGCCCTGTATCAAACTTTTCTCATGGGTTTCTCTGTAATGCAAGCCTCCATAGACCCTGCTATCTGCCATGTTCTTACCCATTTCATAAAACGAATTATAACTGCGGGTCGGCAAATCTAAATAAGCATAGGTATTAAGTGCGAACTGAAAATTACCGCCAAACAAAATCAGTAAGCGTTACATAATGCCGTTTTTTTTCATCTTTGTATATATTATACTTTTCAGGATAGTACCCATGTTTGGCAAAGTATTGCGGCTGCGAATAAGGCAGAGATACCGATACACCACTTGCCAGTGTTGAATGTGTCACTATAGGAGAAACAAAAGTAAAGTTGCCATTAAAGGAGCCCAGTATCATCGTGTGATTTATAATAGAACTCGATGTAAAATTATTAGGTGCCCAGTGCCTTCCTATTTGTGGCACGGCAGCATCCACAATATAATCAGCGGGCATATATCCTGCAGGCGGCAGCAACAAAATAGATGGCGCCGGAGGAGCCGGAATAGCAAGTCTTTCTTCAAGACTCATCATAAAAAAACGGATATCGAAGTGAGAGAGAATGAAAGCCCCTACTGGAAGTGGGTGACCATTAGCACTCCAACCCAATGCAAGATGTTTAAATGGAGTTGACTCCAATGCTTTGTGATGGAAATTCAAAACATAAGGAGCATTGGTAGTTGGCAAACCGGACAAAGCTTCGTCCGTAAATACTATTCCCAATTCCTGTGGTACTCCAGTATGGCTCTGGGTTATGAATGTGCGGGCATAACCATTTCCGACTTCAATCTCATCACCTTTGAACGTGTTGTATTTTGTTTCCTTGTCAGCAAATGAATTTGCAACAGAGGTTTTAAAGGTTTCCTTTTTTGGATATTGCTCTTTTTGACACGAAATAATTAAAATCAGGCATAATGGTAACAGCCATTTAGCGGCATAGAGATTTTTCTTTTTCATAAAAAATAGTTTAATTGTTAATGAGATATAAAATTTTAAAATCCTGGGCCTTGAAGGATTAAAATAATAATTCTGTTTTTTTATCGGAATAAATTTTCAGTTACTTATCCGATGTAGTGTATTATTGAAGTTATTCTATAGAGTAGATAACGAAAGAGGATTCAAATGGACGAGATAGATAAAACTGTTTTCAGTTAGAACCGGAATGGCAAATGCAAGAATGATTGGATAATTTTTTAAGAACACAAATTTATAATAAATAATTATAATATAAAAGTTTTTCTAAACATCCATATTTATTTTTAATTTACACTTAAAGCGCTTTATTGTAAAGAGTTACAAGCTAAAATAAATTTATACTCATTAAACTATTTTATTGCATAAACTTCAATATAATGGTTTACAGGGAGTCATATTAAAACTGCTTTAATGTAAAAAAAATTAAAAATTCTAATTCAACTTAATATAGGTACTGGAAGGTATTTTAACAACTAATAAAAGTCATAGGAATTCTTGCAACTTTTTCTTTTATTCTATCCAATTTCTTTTCATAGTAAACATTCCCTATTGTAACAATCTGGAAGGCAGCCTTCGGAGAATACACAATTCAAATTAGCCATTGGTGAATACAATCTGCATTCGCCTGTGGCGAATGCAGATTGTAAACTAATAAATAAATTATTTCCTTTCAAAATTATCCACCCCCGCTTGCAACCAATTTAAATAATCCTTCACATTAGGCGCATAACCAGATGGATGCGATATCAATTCTTCATTGTTATTTAAAATGGCATACAATGGTTGCGAATTACTTTTAAAATTTTCTGTTTCAAAAACACTCCATTTATCGCCCACTGTTTTTATATCTCTTTTGTTGCCATCTTTAGTAGTGTAGGTAAATCGCTGGTCCGATGGTAAATTCTTTTTATCATCCACATACAAAGAAATTACAATAAATTTTTCTTTCATCAATTTATACACTTGTGGATTACTCCACACATTTTCTTCCATACGGCGGCAGTTTACACAAGCATATCCTGTAAAATCTAATAGTATTGGTTTGTGTTGTTCCTTTGCCATTTTCAATCCTTCTTCGTAATCGTGTGAGCAATTTAAATTCAAAACGCAATCATTTTTGTTTGCAGAAGTATTTACAATATCTCCATCGTCTTTCGAATAAATGCTATAATTCAGCGGTGGCGGAAAACCACTAATCAAAGAAAGATTTGCATATTTTGTATTGGTAACACCTGGTAATAAATACAAAGTGAATAATGTAAAAAAAGATGCAAATACCATTCTACCGATAGACATTTTTTTTATTGGCGCATCACTTTTAAATTTTAATACTCCCCATAAGTAAAGTGATAACAAAGCGCCAATAATAATCCAAATGCCAATAAATACTTCTCTTTTTAGCAAGCCCCAATGTTGCACTAAATCTGCATTTGACAAAAACTTAAATGCAAAGCCGAGTTCTAAAAAGCCCAATACCACTTTTACGGTGGTTAACCAACCGCCACTCTTTGGCAACGATTTTAGCATTTCGGGAAAGAGTGCAAACAATGCAAAAGGCAACCCTAGTGCCACACCAAAACCCGCCATACCAAATGTTAATCGCATAGCACCACCAGGCCCAGATACAGCACCTGCAAGCAATGAGCCTGCCAACGGCCCTGTACAAGAAAAAGAAACAATGGTTAGCGTGAGTGCCATAAAAAATATTCCCGCAACCGTGCCAGCATTGGCTTTGCTATCTGCACTATTTGTAATACTGCTAGGCAAAGTAATTTCATACAAACCAAAAAACGATAATGCAAATGCTACAAACACGATAAAGAAAATAACATTTAAGGTTACGTTAGTAGAAATACCATTAAATATATCTGGATTTAATTTATCGAAAATGTGAAATGGTAATGTAATTAAAACGTAAATCAGAAAAATAAAAAAGCCATACAAAAATGCATTCCTTATACCCACTTGTTTGCTCTGCGCTTTTTTGGTAAAGAAAGAAACCGTAAGTGGTATCATGGGAAACACACATGGCGTAAGCAACGCAATTA
The DNA here is from genome assembly GCA_043729825.1 of Ferruginibacter sp. Classification (GTDB taxonomy): domain Bacteria; phylum Bacteroidota; class Bacteroidia; order Chitinophagales; family Chitinophagaceae; genus Ferruginibacter. Next base: position 37,064 of record JAYTLA010000020.1, on the reverse strand, counting down.
ATCCACCTAAAAAACCCAATGCAAAAAGAGAAAACAAACCCTTTGATTTTACATCATTTGCAGATGATGATGTCGATGTTTTAGCATCGGTTAGCGGCTTATCAATATTTATGGTTGGTATTAAAATTCTGTTAGAACTTGCTGTGGTACTCGATTTTTCGCCAGTGCTAATTTTTAATGAAGGTTTTTCGGTATTCAATTCTACTCCGTCAGAAACAGAATAATTAATTTCTACATCGAAGCTAGATGGTACTTTACCTACGATGTTTATTTTTTGTGTAACTGAAACACTATCGGCTACTACTTGCACTTTACTTTGAAAAATAGCATCCTGTATTTCTTTGCTGGTTGTACCTATTTTTAATTCGTTAGATTTTATAAAACTAGAATCATAGCTCGTTTTTATTCCATCTATTTCTAAGGTTGTATTATCTAGCCCATACACATACCAGCCTTTTTTTATAACAGCTTTGTAATTTACCTCGTAAGTACCTTCTGCTATTTTATTGGTTGTAGCAGTCCATTTTACAATACTGCTATCTTGCGCAAATAGAGAAAGAGTAAATAAAATAGAGGTTATGAAAAAAAATATTTTGTAAAATTTCATATAAATTATTAAAGTGTTAAAAGTAAATATTTAATGGTTATGAAGCTAATTATAATTTTATTTTTTACATATATTCACATTTCAAATAAATATTTATTATGCCGCTTTTAAAATACATAGCTCGTTTAAAAAGAATAGATGACTTAATTTCAAAAAAAAGTACAGGTGATAGTTTTTCATTTGCAAGAAGATTAAATTTATCAAGATCAATGTTGTTGGTTTATTTAAAAGAAATGAAAGAACTTGGATTTCCTATAAAATTTACCAAATCAAAAAACTCCTATTATTATGAAGAAGAAGGTAAACTTACAACTTCACTTTTTGAAAAAAGACATCTAACTAGAGAAGAATTAAAGAAAATAGGTGGTGGAATTGTTAATTCTAATAATTTAAAGTTGATATGTAATAATATTAGACCCATGAATTATAATCTTTGTATTCACTATTAAAAGTTTACAACTTTTTGCAAGTAAAAAGTTACAATTATTATGAACACAGAAAAAAAACAAATGAAATCTCTTTCTAGAGATGAAATGAAAAATGTAATGGGTGGTAAAAACGAAGGCTCATTGTGTGTTGTTAACGGCATGCCTATTTATTACAATGTACCAGCAGGGCCAGCAGCTATTAGTTGCGGACAAACATATGGTTCGTCTTGCCAAGTTTGTTACAATACATCTTATTAAGATTATATTTAAAGGGCTGGTAGTAGATTACAGTAATCTGCTATTAGCCCTTTGGATTTATTTTAATATCGAAACTAGCACTATTTGGTAAGCATTTGCTATCATTACAAGTCATGTAACTTATTTTACCTTTTGCAACAGTTGCAGCCTTGGCTTTTAATTTTACTTTTTGTACAAAGTCAACTTTATTAGCATAAAATTTTAAAGTTGATTTAAAATTAGGGTCATACTCTTTTATCATTTTACCAACTTCATTTGTTTTACCTTCTAATTTGATGATTGGGTTTTTGTCAAATGAAATCGCTGTTGGCAATGGACCTTCACCTGCATCTTGTGCATACAAATGCCACTTAGGTTGTATGGTAGCTGTCATGTGTAATTCATACATATCGCCACTTATTTTTTTTGCCGTGTATGTCCAAGTTACTGGCTTTTCAATTTGTGCATTTGCAACAACTGTGAAAACCAATACTATTAAAGAAAGGATAATTTTTTTCATGTTTTTATTTTGTGTTTATATGTACAACGAAATTCGATAATTTAGCCCCTCCTATCCTCCCCGAAGGGGAGAGAAAAGTAGAAGTAAAAACTGATTAACAATAAAGCTATACAAAAAGTTTTATAGCTCTAACAAATTAACAAAGCGTTATAAAGCCATTTCTACTTTAGAGCTTACAACACTTGCGCCCAATAATTCTTTAAACACCTGTCGTCCATCTTCATTACCCAATAAATTGCTACAAGCACGCTCTGGGTGTGGCATCATACCAAATACATTGCCCGCTGCATTTTTTATACCTGCTGTATTATTGGTTGTACCATTTGGGTTGGCTGCTGGATCCACATTTCCGCTTGCATCACAGTACCTGTAAATAATTTGCTTATTGTCTTCCAAATTTTTCAACACATCATCTGCTGCATAAAACCTACCCTCACCATGTGCAATTGGCATCATGAGTGGCTGCGAAGCCAGATTGTTGGTATTTTTTATAAATACATTTTTGCAAATAAATTGTTGGTTGGCATTGGCTAATAATGCTCCAGGTAATAGACCACTTTCGCATAATATTTGAAAGCCATTACACACGCCTAATACTTTGCCTCCCGCATTGGCAAATGCAATTACACTTTTCATCATGGGGCTAAAACGAGCTATAGCACCGCATCTTAAATAATCTCCATAGCTAAAACCACCTGGCAATACAATACAATCTTCTGTGGTAAGCATAGAAATATCGCTATCCTTATGCCAAAGTGGTATAACCTCTTGCTGCAAATCGTTTTGCAAAGCATCTAGCATATCTCTATCACAATTAGAACCTGGGAAAACAACTACAGCAAATTTCATTGAAGCATATTTTTATGAATTGCAAAAATAACGAAAGGTTGGCAATTCTTTAAAAGACATTATTAAAGGGTGTATGTATAATTCGCATTCAAAAATATTTTATATTAATAAAAAAGAACCGCTGAGAAAAGGAGAACAGAGAGATTACGCAGAGATTCTCTGCGAAGACTCTTTTAACTCATTTCTCTGCGGTGAATTAATAAGCGGCAATTTCAAATTCACCGAATACATTGTTGAGTAAAAATCACTACTTTTAAAGCTAAAACCTTTTTTATGGCATTAAACGGCGCAGGTGGTACATCAGGCGGTACAACAAGATTTATTTTGGGCATTGCATTATTTGTAGCAGGCTTATACTTGCTGTTAAAAAATATTTATGTACAAAACAATTTTGGCTTTGGTAATGCCATGTATGCCCTTGGCGGTTTTTCTATTACATCTGGCATGTTGCTTATTCCATTTATAATTGGTGTGGGTATGTTATTTTTTAATTACAAAAATATTATAGGCTGGGTGCTGGCTGTAGGTGCCGTTGGTTTAATTATAGTAGGTGTTATTACAAGTATTCATTTTACATTGGCAGGCATGACGGCTTTTGATATTTTGCTGATACTGGTAATGGTAGCAGGTGGGCTGGGGTTGTTTTTGAGTTCGTTTAGGAAGTATGAAAAGGGTAATTGAGTTATTCAAGATTTAAATAATCTATGAGAAGTATGAGAAACTGGTGGGCAAAAATAAACACAAGTAAATTTTTATTCGTGGGATGTGTAGTTATACTTACTGGTATTGCTTTATTTTTTATAGAATTTGCAAAACCAATTATAAAAAGTAAAACAGATTTAGATTTTATAAACGGCAGCTTTTACGATTATCAATGGATTAAATGTAATAAAGGTTCTTCTTTAACTTTTAGAATTAAAGAGTATAATAACAATTTTAAAATCAAAGCAGATTTTTTTCAAATCCTAAAACAAGCTGAATTTAAGAACATCACGATGGGAGAAAAAATTATTGTTGGTATTCCAAAAGGATTTGAAAAATACCTGAATATAGGTAAAGACCCTTTATTAGTTTATTCAATTTATAGTGAGAAAGAAAACTATTTAGATTATGAAGAAGTAATAAGGAAACACAATAGTAATTCAATGAAAATTTTCGCTTCAATCTTTATTTTATTAGGATTTATTCTTTTAACTATCAGATTTAAAACAATTATATATCCTAGATAATTTTATTTTTTTCAATCTCCGCTACGATAAAAGCTGAAAAAAGATTTACCGCCCAAGGGCTGGCGGATGGGAAGTAGTACCCCACAGGAGGGAGGAACGACCGACGAGGAGTACTACGGACAGCAGCAACAAATGCCCAACAAAGATTTTCTGCCCACAGCCCAAAAAATATTTTTCTTTTTTGCCGAGAAGACGGGAAGGCGTTTTATAAAAAATAAGGCGGTAAGTGATTTTGCTACGCAAAATGATAAAAGCACAAAACCCTAAAAAAACTCGCAACCCGTAACCCACAAACCCGCACCTGAACCTTCAACCTTGAACTTTCAACTTTCAACTCGTTCTTGGCACAACTCCACCAACACCCCATTTGTACCCTTCGGATGCAAAAAGCAAACAAGTTTGTTATCGGCACCGAGTTTTGGTTTTTCGTTGAGTAGTACAAACCCTTCTGATTGTAGTCTAGCCATTTCGGCTACAATATCTGCCACTTCGAATGCAATATGGTGCATGCCTTCGCCTTTGTGTTCTATAAATTTTGCAATAACGCCGTCGTCGGTAGTACTTTGTACCAATTCAATTTTGGTATCGCTGGTTTTAAAAAAAGCGGTGTTTACGGCTTCGCTTTCTACCGTTTCTGTCTTATAACACTGACTATTGAGCAGTTTTTCAAACAGTGGAATAGAAATTGATAAATCTTTTACGGCAATGCCTATATGTTCGGGTTTTAGCATGGTTTTATATTTATTTCCTAATTAGCAAACCCAAAGTAAGCCGATTGTAGTAAATTTGCACAATAAATTATAAATAGATAGATGTTAAAATTACCGATTTACTTAGATAACAACGCTACTACGCCAATGGATCCGAGAGTTTTAGAGGCTATGACGCCTTATTTCTTAGAGGATTATGGCAATGCGGCAAGCCGTAACCACCCTTTTGGCTGGAAGGCGGAAGAGGCTGTGGATTATGCTCGTGAGCAAGTGGCAAAATTGATAGGTGCAGACCCTAAAGAAATTATTTTTACAAGTGGCGCTACAGAAGGAGATAACCTTGGTATAAAAGGTGTGTTTGAAATGTATGCCCAAAAAGGCAATCATATTATTACCGCTACTACTGAGCATAAAGCAGTGTTGGATACTTGCAAGCACATAGAAAAATTAGGTGGAGAAGTTACATATTTGAAGGTAAATGCTGAAGGCCTAATAGACTTAGCAGAATTGGAAGCGGCTATAAAACCAACTACCATTTTGATTTCTATTATGTGGGCGAACAATGAGATAGGAACGGTAATGCCGATAAGAGAAATAAGTGCCATTGCTAAAAAGCATGGTGTGTTGTTGTTTACAGATGCTACACAAGCTGTGGGTAAAATACCTGTAGATGTAAATAAAGATGGTATTGACTTGATGGCTTTTACGGCACATAAAATGTACGGTCCTAAGGGTGTGGGCGCATTGTATGTACGTAGAAAAAACCCTCGGGTAAAAGTAACGGCACAAATGGATGGCGGTGGCCACGAGCGTGGCATGCGTAGTGGAACATTGAACGTACCAGGTATTGTTGGTCTAGGAAAAGCTTGCGAAATTTGTATGCAGGATATGGAAGCCGATACAAAACGCATTAGCAAAATGAGGGATAAATTAGAGAACGCATTAATGCTTTTGGAAGAAGCTTATGTGAATGGCAGTCGTGAGCATCGTTTGCCACATGTAACCAATATTTCTTTTAAGCATGTGGAAGGGGAAGGTTTACTAATGGGTTTCAATAAAAACATTGCTTTGAGTTCTGGTTCGGCTTGTACGTCTGCATCGTTGGAGCCATCGTATGTTTTAAAAGCATTGGGCTTGGGCGATGATTTGGCGCATAGCTCACTTCGCTTTGGCTTGGGTAGATTTACAACCGACGAGCAAATAGATTATACCGTAAAAGCAATAAGTGATACGGTTATAAAGCTTAGAGAAATGAGCCCGCTTTGGGAAATGTATAAAGAGGGGATAGATTTGAATAGTATTGAGTGGGCAGCACATTAAAGGAATGTGCAAATTTGCAAATGGGAAAATTTGCAAATGTTGGTAGCGAGTTTTTTAATTAATAAATAGCATAATAAAGTAACAATTATAACGGTTTGCACATTTGCAAATTGTCACATTTTCAAATTTTCTTATCATGGCATACTCAGAAAAATTAATAGACCATTATCAAAATCCTAAAAATGTAGGAACACTTGATAAAGCAGATAAAAGCGTAGGTACTGGCCTTGTAGGTGCACCAGAATGTGGAGACGTAATGCGCCTTCAAATACAAGTGGACGATGCTACAGGTGTAATTACCGATGCAAAGTTTAAAACCTTTGGATGTGGCTCTGCTATTGCATCTTCATCATTGGCTACGGAGTGGCTTAAAGGAAAAAGTATTGCAGAAGCTATTACAGTAGACAATATGGATTTTGTAGAGGAGTTAAATTTACCTCCTGTAAAAATACATTGCTCAGTACTAGCAGAAGATGCTATAAAAGCAGCAATAAATGACTACCGTGCTAAGAATGGTATGGAGTTGTTTAAGTTTGAGGAGAGTGTGGTACATTAAAAACAATTAGAAAATTTGCCAATGTGCAAATTTGCAAATAGTAGGGGCAGTTCGCTTTTAGTTTTGCATATTTTCACATTTGCATAATTGCACATTTAATATTATGGTTGCAACAGATAATTCAATTTACATTTCGGATAAAGCAAAGCAAAAAGTGTTAAACTTGATGCAAGAAAGTGGCGTGGCAGATGATGCTTCGTACTTTCTTCGTGTGGGTGTGGTAGGCGGTGGTTGTAGCGGGCTTAGTTATAAAATGGATTTTGATAACGAAGTAAAACCAATGGACCAAGTGTTTGAAGACAAGGGTGTAAAAATTGTATGCGATTTGAAAAGTTTTTTATACCTCGTAAATACTGAGCTTGAATTTAGCGATGGCCTAAATGGTAAAGGATTTTATTTTGATAACCCAAATGCGAGTAGGAGTTGTGGTTGTGGGGAGAGTTTTGCTGTGTAGAATTTTTATATAATATTTTTTAAAGCCTTTCAATTAATTTTGAAAGGCTTTTTGATTTTTATAATTTATGCGTTTACTCATTTCAAAAACTGGTTCTTTTTTTTATTTGATAGAATATGGATTTTCAGCTATTATTGGTTTTAATCAATATATCTACAAGAGGTATCCATTATTTTTTTTAATACGACGAACTGCGTATATTTCAATAATTATAAATACTCAACTTTACATTGTAAGTGATGCGAATTATTTTAACCTATTTTATACTGTTCTTTGCTTTGCCTAAAAAGGCTGTATGTCAGCACGTATCGGTATTTCAAACACTCACCGTAAAAGATGGACTGCCTAGCAATTTTATTTTTGATGCAAGCGAAGATGAGAATGGTTTTTTATGGATAGGCACCGATAAAGGATTGGCAAAGTATGATGGCTTTACATGGCAAATTATAAATACAGGAATGGGACTACCAAGTAATTATATAAACAATTTAAGCTGCGATGGTGAGGGTGGTATTTGGCTAAGTGCAAGTGCTAAGGGAATATATTATTACAATATCAATAAAAAAGAATTTACATTAATTACAAAAAAGAATGGAGTCGCTGATTTTTATACCAATAACCAAGGGCAACTGTTTATTCAACATTTGGATAACCCAATAAATACTTTTAGTGTATATGAATTTTCAAAAAATAATTTTAAAGGTAAACTTATTTACGAAATGCCTTTTAATAGTTGCGATACCTGTAAGCTTCCTTTAGATATTGATTTTAATAGAAGAAAGATTACACATTATGTAAATATTGTGAATTATAAAAATCCTGAACAATTCGATATTGAAAGGAGTATTGGGTTTCCAAAACAACTAATTGGTTTTTATGGTACAGACACTTTTTACCATGTAAGGGAAAATGTTTTAATTCATAAAAAAGATAAAATAATTAAAAAAAAGATTTATGGAAGAGATGGCTATTTTTTAACTGCATCTGCTGGCAACCAATTTTTTTGTTGGGATATTGCCAATGGTTTTTGGGAATTTGACAATGAAGGAAACAGTAAACAATATACAACTAAAGAAGGGCTTGGCACCAACCTTGTAAATAAAATATTAGTTACAAAAAAGCAACAAGTTTTTGTATGTACACTTGGAAGTGGTTTACAAATGCTCTTGCTCCAAAAAAATGCAAAAATAAATAGCAATGAAAAACAGGTAAGAGCCATTGCAATAGAAAGAAACAATGCTTATGTGTGTACACAAGATAGATTACTTATAATTGATTTATTGCAAAAGAAAAGCATACAATCCTTCCCTTTAAATGAAAGCACCATAGAATCTATAGCCGTGAAAGATGGCGAAATAGCAATAGCTAGCCTTACGGGGATAAATATTTACACAATAAATAACCAACAATTTTTAAAAATAAATAGCATAAAGGTAGGCGCAGGTGTAAGCACTGTTTTTGCAAAAGATAAAAATTATTTAAGCAGCACTTATGGCAGTGGTATTCTAAATTTTGATACAAAAAATAAACCCAAGTTGCTAAATGCATTACCGCAATATTTTTTGATAGAAAAATTACAAGAATTAAAAAATGAATATGCAGGATTAACCTTAGAAGATGGGGTACATTTTTTTAATAAAAATATAGAAGCATTAAAAACACTTACTACTAAAGATGGTTTGCTAAGCAATGAAATATATGATGTGCATGAATATAAAGACAGCATTTGGATAAGCACCGCAAAAGGCATATCGGTATATGCCAACAATAGAGTTGTACAAAATATTCTGCTTGCTAACGAGGGAAAAGGCAACAAATGTATTTACTCTTTTCATAATAATGAAGGTAAATATTGGGTAGTAACCAATAAGGCATTACATGAATATACCAATGGAAAATTATTTGCTGTAGGTACATATTCTTTAATAAATAATGAAAAAGAGAATATAAAAACAGCACTATTTGATAATGCCACAAGTACATTAATTGCTGGCACGGGCAACGAAATTTCATTGCTAAATATGAGCAATATTGTGAGAGATACAAATGTAATGGCACCTACTTTGCTTTTTGCTGTAGCAGATAAGGATACAGCTCATTTAAAAGGTAATTTTAGTTTGCCTTATAGTTTTAATACTATTTCGTTCTCTTTAGTGCCTGGGGTTTCTAATCCTTTTTCACAGCCAAGCATATTGTATAAATTGGAAGGTTTTAATGAAACATTTCAAACCTTAAAAGATTCTACCATTGTAAGTTTTGAAAAACTACGTCCGGGTAATTATACATTATTGGCAAAAACAATAAACATAGACGGTTATGAAAGTAAAGAAGTTACATTAATCAATTTCGAAATAAAAAAACCGTATTGGTTGCAAGTTTGGTTTCTTATTCTTTCTACAATAGCTACTGTGTTTGCAAGTTTTTTATTATTCAATTATTTTCAGCGAAGAAAGCAATTACAAAAAGATAAAGTAACACAACTTGCATTGAGTGTGAGCAAAGAAAGGGAGCGTATTTCTAAAGACTTACATGACCACTTGGGCACAAGCCTAGTAACCATGATAGCGCAAACAGATAATATTGAAAATAAACTCATCAAGAATAATGTTAAAGATGCACTGATAAAAGTGCAACAACTATCTGACCAATCTAGGGAATCAATGAATGTATTGAGGGAAACAATATGGGCGGTGCAAGAAAATAGCCATACGCTTAGTGAGTTTACACTACGTGTGCGTACGTTCTTGCAGCGTGTAATGGATGCACACGAAATGAGTTGGGCATTGGAATGTAATGGCACATTGCAAAAAGATTTATCTGCAGAGCAAACTTTGCATTTGTTTAGAATGATACAAGAGGTAACACAAAATATTATAAAACATTCCACTGCAAAAAAAGCTACTTACATAATAGACGCTAATGAATCTGCATTAAAAATTACGGTTAAAGATGATGGTAAAGGTTTTGATACGAATATTATTTACACAAGTAATGGACTGAAAAATTTAGCAACAAGAATAAAAGAACTTAATGGAGAAATAACTATTACATCTGCTCCTCAAAAAGGCACTACAATTATTGTACAATTATCAATTTAAAAAAAATGGAAAACAAAGCCATCAACATAGCCATAGTAGATGACAATGCTACACTACGCCAGCAGCTGCAAGAAAACCTTTTGGTAAGTGGCGAAGTAAATATTTTGTTTACAGCAGTAAATGGAAAAGATGCATTGGATAAGTTGCTCACCACAAAAGTATTGCCACAAGTAATACTAATGGATATTGAAATGCCTGAAATGAATGGCATAGAAACCACTGCCATCATCACTACAGAAACAGATATAAAAGTTTTAATACTCACCGTATTTGATACCGACGAAAAAATATTTGAGGCCATAAAAGCAGGTGCAGCAGGCTATTTATTAAAAGACAGTAAGACAAGCAGAATACTACAAGCCATAGACGATTTGCTGCATGGTGGCGCACCCATGAGTCCGCATATAGCATCTAAAACATTAGAGTTTTTAAGGGCTGCTAACAATACGCCAAAAGAAATGCAACCCCAAGATTATGATTTAAGTGAAAGAGAAACAGACTTACTTCGTCAATTGGTGCAAGGTTTATCTTACCAACAAATAGCCGATAAGCTTTTTATAAGCCATGGTACCGTTCGCAAACACATAGAAAATATTTATGGCAAATTACATATTCACAGCAAGGTAGAGGCAGTGAATAAAGTAAATGCACATAAGTGGTTTGTGTAAGATGAAAACAGACAAGTAAACTTATATGCATTTGCATATAATTGTTGTTAAATAATTCTTTTTATATGTAAAAGCATATAATTAATTGTAAAATTTACAAAACTATTTAACTAAAATATCTTTCACAAAAATAAGGGCTGCCCACTAGCAGCCCAACATTCGATTGAATTTTTAATCCCTCTTTATTTTAAAATTATTCTTTCTGTACTATTTATCGTTGCTGTTTTTACTTGTACAAAATAAATACCCTTTGCATATTTAGATAAATCTATTTGCATTTTGCTACCGGCAGTTGCGGCTATTTTTAATTGGCTTACAATAGCACCAGTAGTATTGCTGATATTCACAACCCGTATTTCATTTCTATTTAAATCCGCTAATTCTATGGTTAAAATTCCATTGGTTGGGTTTGGATAATATTTTACCATACCAGCATTTAATTCTTTAAAAATAACTTGCCTTGTGGGTGTATAAATAAAATGTCCATCAATATCTATTTGTTGTAAACGATAATAATTTATACCAACCACAGGATTGTTATCAATAAAAGTATAAGCTATATTAGTAGATGAATTTCCTGCGGCTATTACTGTACCAATCTTTTTAAATACAATGGCATCATTACTTTGTTCCACGTTATATTTACTTGTATTTATTTCTTGTGTAGTTTCCCATTTTAATAAAGATGATGTAGTAGTATTTTTTATGGCTTCGAAATATAAAAATCTTACAGGCAAAGGTCCAAGCGGTCTGTATGTATTTGCCCAACCATCTCCCACCCCGCCAAAGAAAATATTGTTTTCTGCTTGTGAAAATATTGTTTTATCCCAACCATCACCATCTCCTCCATTATAAATATTATTTACCGCTTGTGCAAATGATGTTTTATCCCACCCATCACCATCACCACCATTAAAGATATTATTTACCGCTTGTGCAAACGATGTTTTATCCCAGCCGTCTCCATCGCCACCATTAAAAATATTGTTTATGGTTTGTGCAAATGATGCAGTATCCCATCCATCTCCACTACCTCCATTAAAAATATTATTCACGGCTTGTGCAAAAGATGTTTTATCAAAGCCATCTGCATTACCACCATTAAAAATATTATTATTTGCTTGTGCAAAGTTTGTTTTATCAAAACCATCAGCATTACCACCACCAAATATGGGATTGTTTTGTGCAAATAATATTGTGTTCATAAATGTAAACACAATCCATAAAAAATAATTTTTCATACTTAATTTTTTAAAAATGAAAAATAAATTATGGTGCTGTTCTTGCTAAACGAATGCCATTGCTTGCAATTATTATATCGATACCGTTAGCAGTAAAAGAATTAACAGTTGATCTGCTCGATGTTCTTGCATCCGCATTTGCACCATCATAGCCTGTTCCACGCCAGCCATAGGCGCCATAAGTTGTCCAGTTTGTAATGTTGCTACTTCCACTTGCAGCTAGGTATCCGTCTCCATGAAGGCTGCCATCAAATGCAAGTCCAGTTGTAGATACAGCATTTATACATATTTCTGCTACATTATCGCCCATGTTCATTACGCCATAATAAGTACCACCGCTCAATACTCTTGTAGAACCTGTAGTTCTTGCAAATATTCCAACCCTTGCAGGAATATTACCAGGGTATGTTGAGGTAATTACTGCATTGGCAGTTGCAGGAGTTGCAACCGTTTCATTTGTTAGTCCAACATTTGTTACAGTACTTAATGCTACTATCGTTGTATTCCCCCAAGGGTATTCGTTAGGTACAGCAGGTGTATTGTAACCCCTGCAAGCTTTTTCATATTCCATTTCAGTAAATGGGCGAAGTCCGCTCCAGTCTGCCATAGCTGCCAATCTTTGGGTATTACAAGTTCCTACAGCTCTCTCAGGTTGGTTGGCAGTAAAGTTTGGATGCACACCTACTCTTATCCCCGTAATATCATTAAACGTAGCACGAGCCAAATCTATATGATTTAAAAAATCTACATACTGTTGTTGGCTAGTTTCGTATTTCATTATCCAAAAAGCATTAAAGCCTGTGGGATATGCTGCGGCTAATGTTCCTGTAGTAGGGCCATTACCATTTGTATTTAATACACTGCCAGTAGTGCCAAAGCTAATAGCAGCAGCAGTTACATTAAATGCATCTGAGGTAGCGCCCAGTTTAAAACCATTTGTTTCTACTCCACCACTTCCTAGTTGAAATGTGCCTTGCGGTATATACACCATCTCCAAAGCAAACATCCTTATCTCCACGGTTTCATTATCCAAAATTCCATCTACACCATAGTTCCAAATAATTTGGTTGCCCACATAACTTACATTGCTCACACCTGTAGCAGCTGCTTTGTAAATAAAAGCACCTTTACCATCTGTAGGTACACTAAAAGTCCCACCTGTTGCAGCTACAAAGCCCGTAGTATTTATGGTACAATGCCTCCAATCAAGCGTGCCCATTTTTCTAAACTTTACAAAAATCCATGCACCATCATAATTATTTTCGTTGGTGTTTGTGCGCCAGCTGTTTTCCCAGCTCACATCAAAATTTACGATGGTTGTATTGGCGCCTACATCTTGTCCAGAAAGTGAGGCATTTGCAACGGCAATATTATTTGCCATGCTTATTGTTGTAAACAGAATAGCTGTTATGCTAAAAATAATTTTCTTCATAATTGTAGTTTTGATTTTTTTTATAATATAAATTTCAAATTTTTTAATTTGCTGCTGATACGACGAATTGCGTATTTTATAATTCTATTTCTTCATTTATATATGCAAGGTAAAAGCCAATTTCTTGTCATATATACCGTCTATTGGGTATTTTTGGAATTGCAATATAAAAATAAGGGCCGCCTCAATAGGCAGCCCTACATTCAATTACAACAATTCCCAAACGATTGTAATCACTTTCCTTTTATATCCACCGTTACACCAGTGTTTACATTTACAGCAGTGCCTGTTTGTAAAACTATTTTTCTTACAGATGTATTTACACTAATTGTTGGGTAGTTAGTTGCTCCTGTTGGAATCATTACATCCGTAAATTCATCTGGTGTAGTATTACAACTCCAATTGCCTGGCAATGCCCATGCATTACTTATTGCACCTGTCCATGTAAGTACAAATCGCAGTATATTATCAGGTCCATTTACTACATCTACCAAACATCTGTATTTATAGCCAGATGTAGTTGTAGGCACATTGTTTATTTGCAACGTTGCAGTATTTGTTCCTGTATAATTTGCATTGTTAGTAATGTTGTTATATCCACTTCCTGTATCCAGTTGCCATTGGTAAACAGCACCACTTGTTGCTGCCGTCATTGTTATACCATTACCCAAACAGCTAGCAGGTGCTGGCGTACCTTTTGTTAACCAAAACTCACTAAAACTACTTACTTGAAATTCTATTATGTATCCATCTTGGTATGGCAGTTTTGTTAATTGAGCTGGAGAAATATTTAATGTAGTACCACTTGTATTATTGCTAATATCAAAATCTTCCAACACATTGCTACTGTATTTTTGTACAGAAATATTGCGCATTAAATCAATGGTTGGGTCTAGCAGTTTCCAAGCATCTACTTCTGCTTGGGTAATAAACAACCTTACCGTAACCGGCGTTGCTGGCTGATTTTGTACATGTATCACAAAACTTCTTCCCAGATAATTTTGCCCGTTGTATGTAGTAGGTACGCCGCCTACAGTTTGATTTACATCTACAGTTATATTTCCCAATATTTGCCCCGCATCATTTATTTCTACCAATCTATTTCCTGATGGATCATTCACAGGAATAAAAGTACCTGTACCTGTACTCACAGCAGTTCTGTTGGTGTAGGTACCAATACTTACTGGCGGATTTGCACCTGTGTAAATGCTGATATCATCTATCGCAATACCATCTTGCACCACCGTTCCGTTTGTTTGCAATACAAAGCGCACTCGTATTTGTGTTTTATTTGCTAATGCATTTATCGGTAAAATATGTTTTACATTATGCCATTGGTTGTCCAAGCCTGTCCAGTAATTACCAGCATTGTTGTACCATTTTAACCCTTCTCCCTGTGCACCAACTTTGCTCCATGTAGCACCTGCATCGCTGCTCATTTCTACCCAAGCTTTATCATTATTATTTTCTAACTGATGAGAGAAATTAAAGTTTAAAACTGGATCACCACTTACCGCACTCATGTCAAAACAAGGGCTATACAAATAACTTAGTTCATTGTTTTTATGCGGCCCTGTTAAATTAGATTTCCATGCATTTAAACCATTGGCAGCACTATCTATGATGCCGCTAAAAATAACGCCCCATTTAATACTGCTGTTTTGCCCGCCTGTGTACCAGCCAGCGCTAGTGCCTTCAAACCCTGTGTAGTAAGGCAATACATTGTTTGCTGGAGTTGTAGCTACCAATGCTTTCAACGTATCATTCGCACGCAAACTATCACCACGGTAATCACTCCACAATTCGAAATTATAATTTATAGGAGCTGCAAGGTTTGCCGTTTGAGCAAAAGTAAACAACGCACTATCTCCTGCATTCAACAAAATATTTGCGGTGTCACTTACAATTGTGCCTCCATTAATTCTATAAGCAACTGGTATTTTATTGCGTGGTGTAGTTCCAAAATTTTTCACCCAAGCTTTTACTGTTTCTGTACTAGTGTGGCTGCAACTACTTAATGGACTTTCTAATTGTACTATTCCATAATTTGGCAATGTAAATTCATCTGCACCAATATCAGGTGTAGAAAAACTTCTTGCTTCAAAATCAATATCGGTTGGTACTTGTGGCGTGTACGTAAAGTCTCCCACATTGTTTACGTTGCTTCCATCTACATGCAAGTCTTTTTCGCTTACAAAAGTTGGATCGCCACTTACGCTACTATAATCAACGCCTGTGGCAGCAAGGGTTGCAAGGGTAGCATAATTTGTATAAGTTGAATTTAAAGTACCAGGATTATACAAACCAATTACTCCATAAATAGGACCATTGGTAAATAACTGATTGTGGTGCTGATTGTGATACGCTGCCAAACTTGTATTTGTTCTTACAATATTTACAGGAATACCGCTGTATTTATTATGAAAAATATTATTGATTACATCAAACTTTAAATTTTGGCTGATTGTTTCCCCAATGGTGAATGCAATGCTTGATGCTGATGTACACCTATTGTAAATACTGTTGTGAAATATTTTTACCTGTTTGTATTTAAAGAATAAATTGATACCTCTAGTTGCAGCATTTGTACCACCAACAGAAATAAAATTGTTAAATATTTTTACAGAATCTGTAAGCGCATAAGGATAGCCATAGTAGTCATCCATTATAATTCCGCTACCATCATTTTCCGCATAAATTTTATTGTTTTTTATTAAACTTGTTCCTCCTGCGCTACCGCAAAATATACCTTGAAAATTTGTTATAGCCGTATTGGTTTCAATTATATTATTGGTAGTAACAGAATTTTTTACAAGCAATATGTTAATGGCATCTCCTTTTGTATTGATGAAAATATTACTATCAATTAATACATTCCTCATATTGCCTAATCCATTGCCACTTACAGCTAGCCCCGAGCCACCACCTTCAAAATAATTATTTTTAAAAATAAAATTGCTATCACTATAATTGCTAATACCAAACCAGTTACCACTTGCAAAAATGCCATAGCCTGTAACTGGTGAACCTGGTGGAGCAGGTAACGCATCACCGCCTTTTAAACGACAGTTTTCTACATTTATAAACTGGCTACTAAAACCTAACAGCATTGCATTTTGGGTAGAATTAAGCAGGTTCAGTTTTTTAACCGTTACATAACTTGCTCTAAAAATGGTGATATTACTTGGATACGAATTCGATATATTATTAGATATACCTGTATTGGTACTATCATTATCTTCACTTTTTATAACCAACGGGCTAATAGCTCCTCTGTTTATAATGCTGTCCATTCTTAATTCACCTACATGCATACCTGGTTTTAAATTTAATGTTGATGGGCCATAAACTCCACCTAATTTTAATTGCATACTAACATCTGTAAAATTGTTGAAAGTAATGCCGGCTGTTTGTACAGGATATGAGTTATTAAAAGTATAAATGCCATTTAAGCCTGCATAAAAATTGTCGTTTTGTATGCTATCTGTGTAAGGCACTTCATCTGCTACACCATTGGTATTGGTACAGTTTATTTTTATTTGATTACGGAATAATGGAATATTTAATTGCCCCAAAGTAATTAATTGTGATACACCTGGTGCGATATTACCACTAAAAGTATAGTTTAAACTACCAGCACTTACAGGTGTGTAATTACCGGAATTTATATTGCCAGGGTAGTTGGTAAGTTGTACCGAAGTATTGAAGCTTGTTATTGCATTTGAGCCATTGTTATATACTCTAATTTTTATATCGTTTAATCCTTCAGCAAATATTTTAGCAGGTTGCATTTCAGTTATTACCAAATCATTTACTGGTTGTACAAATTCATCTGCACCAAAACTTACTCCACCACTTCTGCTTTGTCCATCAAAATCAGTTGTATAAAAACTATTGGATGGAGAAACTATTGGTGCAACTTTTAATAAAATATTACTTGCATGTAAATCTTTTGGCCCACGGAAGTATGGATTAATATTTTCAACAGAATTTACATCTTGTAAATAAATGGTTTTGTGCTGCGCAAGCGATAGGGCATTGGTAGAAAAATGATTCGTATAAAAATAATTATTGTTGTTGCTTATTAAATTTGTAACGCCAGTATATCTTAATAGATAACCGCCATTAGCATTAAAGAAAATATTATTTTTTACGGTATCTCTACTTCCGTTTAATTGAAACAATACCGATTGGGTATATCCACTGCTACCATACCCTGTATCTGTTGCCATTAATGTATTGTGTATAATATTACACCTATCTCCAGTAACAATCAACCCTGCATTATTTACATAATCGCCATTAAAAAAGCCTACTACTTTTGTCTGTATCATATTGTTACTTACAATAGCAGGTTTGCCTGCAACCCTTCCTGCACCTGCATTTACAGTAACGGCTACACTGCTGTATCCTTCATGATATACATCGTTTTTATCAAATAGTAAAAAGTCTTTTCCATCTACAAATGCAGAGCCCATTATTTTATTACCTATCGTCTTCAAGGTATCATTGTACTTACTTTCAAAACCTTTTTTGTATGCTATTTTTAAATCGAAAATATTGTTGCTAAAAGTTGTATTGTTTAGGTAGTGGGATATAACCGGAACGCTTTGAAAATCTAATGTAAATCCACCTCTCAACTCTACTGCTGTAGTAAAGTTGCTGTTGTTTACCTGCACCAATCTGTTACCATTTATTATTAAACCAGTATCTCTGGATGCAGGGTAATTGGTACTATTCCCCGAAGCACCATCTATATTTGAAATAAGAGAAAGTCCTGTATTATTTGAACTTTGCGGATCAGGATTGTAGGTGCTGTCAATAATTCTATTACCTACAATTTGTATGTTTTTATTTTTTATAAGAAACTGTACAATGCTAAACATTGTGGTGCTACTGCTATTTTTACCTGCAACAGTTATATTTTTTAACATAATATTTTTTGCACTATTAAAAACTACCGCAGCTCTTACATTATCATTTGTAACTGCTTTATAATATAAATACGCCTTGGTACTATCCGCCGTTTCGCCCTGCCATGTTACATTAAAATTGTTTTGAAATGGAATAGAATCTACCACTAAATTGTCGTAGTATATTCCTTCTCTTGCATTAAAAATTACATTGCCAAGCACACCGCCATATTTTAGGTTTCGCATACTTCTGCTAAAGCCTTTAAAATTTGGTGTAATACCGCCAAGTGTATAAGTTCCGCTAAGGGCGGGATAAAAATCTGCAATAATTGTACTATCGTTTATTAAATTATTATCTGTTGAACCATTAGGGTTGCTCGTCCAAAATTTAATGTTGTATGCGCTATCTACAACAAAATTATAATTGGCAATAATGGCATCCACAGTAGTTCCAAATACTAAACTTCCTGTAAAATTAAAAGGTGTTTGTACCAATCCATTAATGCTCCAATTTACAGTTGCATTGGTAATAGTGGTAGCACCATAATTTTTTAAACCCACTGTAATATTTTGGTTGCCCGCTGCAAAAGGTTTTACTGGAGTTACCAATGCAGATACACCCATGTCTAGATTATTCACTACAATTTCATCTGCACCAATGGTTGTATTTATTAAGCCACGTACATCATTATCTATATCATTTGTTAGATAACTAAGCGGCGTTCCATTTGTTCGTAAGCTAAGCTCCAATACATGCAAATCATTTGAGTTAATGTATAACGGATTTTTAGAAACATTATTTACAAAAGTGCCACCAGCTGTTTGTAGTGTTGCAATTGTAGTGTAGTTGGTATTTTGGTATCTTGATAGTATACCTGTGCCGCCTGCAAAAATATTATTGTTATTAAATTGTACATCGCCGGCAGTTGTTTGGCTAAACCTTACACCATAACCCGCAGTTGCACTCATCAAATTATTATTGGCAATGGTATCTTTTAAAGTACCGATGCCATAATTATTAGAAAAATTTATTGTGGTAGAATTTATATTACTACTGTTGTTTAAAATATTATTATAAACAATTTTTGTATTTCTACCCATATTCGTAGCATTAATACCAAATGCCTGTACTGTACTATCAACCGTAATAAAATTATTGGCAACTAATATTGAACTATCAGCGGTAGAACCAGGGTTTACTGACACAAGGTTGATACCATTATTGGCTTTTCTTTTGATAATAATATTGTTTAAAATTCTCAATTTGCCAAGTGAGTTTTGTATAGAAATACCACCAACAGCACTGCGGGCAGTACAACTATCAAAATAATTATTCTCAATATTTACTGCGCCGGCATACAATCCTACATCAACTGTATAGGTGCTTGATGGTGACGAAGGACCAACAGGTTTTTTAAATTGGTTATTTTTAACATTAATATCTGTAACTGACCCTGCCAAAAAAGGCCCTTGCATATTAATAGCTTTGTAGCCACTTACAAAACTTGAATTATTAAAATTAAAACCTGATGATGCTGATATGCCATTTGCATTAATTAAAATGCCAGGCCCTGTGGTGGCTATTTCGCAATTGCTAAAAGATAATCCAGATGAATTTCCTGCAACCACAATTACATCAAAATAAAAATGATATACAGGATCAAGCACTCTTTTAAATGTGAGTGCCTTAAACTTTATAAAGGGAGCATTATTTATTCTTAAAACATTGGTTGCGTTTACAGGTACTGTTAGGCTATATTCAGCTTGAAAGAAAGCCACTTTGCTACTATCCAAGCTTTCACTCTGAAATGTAACTGTATTGATAGCAGATGTGCCTGGTATAAAATTAATAGTATCTGATTCGTTGTACATTCCATCTCTTATATTAAAAACCACAGGGCAACTTACGCCTGCAAAAGATGCATATTTAGATGCTGCCGAAAAACTTACAAAGTCAGGCGTGGTACCACTTACTGTGTAGTTACCACACAAAGCAGGGTATATAGATTTAAAGGCCGTATCATTTACTGCATTAGCATCTCCAGTAATGTTTGTCCATACTTTTATATCATATTTATTAACTCCTGTAAAATTATAATTACCAATATTTATGTTCACCGCACTATCGCCTGTGGCTATATTGCCCGCCCATGCATAAGGTGTTTGTGCAACATTATTTACACTCCAGTTTATTGTAGCAGCTGTAATATTATTGTTGCCATAATTTCTTATTGATGCAATGATATTATTATTGCCATTGTTTACAGGTACTGCCAAATTTGTAATAGCTATTACACCGCCATCATCATCATTTAAGCTAAACTCATCTGCTCCAATACTAGGTGTGATGAGGTTTCTAGTGCTATCATCAATATCTTTTGGTATAACTGCAAGCGGTGTAGCTGCTTTAAATACATCTACTGCACCAGCTTTGTTTTTATCAATATGTAAGTCTGAAAAATAACTAACAAACGCTGGTATTATTTTTTTACTGTTGGCATCTTTACCCAAAGCTTTCCATGCAGATAATGATAAATTGGTTGTGCCATTGTAAACTGTTTTGCTGGTATCTGCAATAAAATAAGCATTGTTACTGCTGGCAAAAGTTGTAACTAAAAAGCTACTGCTAAAATCAAGCAATCTGTAATTTAAATCAGGATTTGTAACTCTTTTCACAGCAATATTATTTTTAAAATTGATGTTATTGCTGGCAATACTTATTAAACTGTTGTTGCTATTATCTGCACTGTCAGCAATGGTATTGTTATAAAAATCATGATATGGGCCACCTGCATAAACTGCGTAAGCCCCTTTTGCGCCAAAAAAGTTATTGTATATTTTTATAGGTTTTGCAGCGCTGCCATTGGTTTGCGAGTAAAATGCTGCACTACCATTTGCATAGATTTTATTACGGGAAACGGTTATATCTACGTTTGCTCCTGATAAATAATTAAGCTTAATACCCCCTATGCTATTAGTTCCATAAAAGAAACAAGTATTACCACTTTGAAATGTACAAATAACAGGGTTTTGCACAAAGTTGCTATCAATTATTGCAAAACTGTTTGCGGCTACATTAACATCAATAACCTGAGAACTATTGCCTGTAGCTTCAAACCTGTTGCCTTTAATAATACCATTGCTTAAAGTCATTATTACTCCTCCTACACCACTCGAAAAACGGTTGTTGGTAATATTAATATTGCTGTCAATAATACTTAATTCCTGTTGCATTACATGCGCCCTAAAAGAGGAAGTTGCATTTGAAACGGAGTGAAAAACACAACTGTCAACTGTTACAAATCTTACTTTATTACGCAATAATATTTCGTTTACAAAACCATTTGCAGTGTTGGTAGATTGAAAAGTAATGTGCTTAAAATGTACAAATGCTGTGCTATCCAGTGTTATTACATTAGTAGGATTTGCACCAACACCAGTTGCAGAAAACGCCAATGTATCTAGCGAAGCGTTATTATTTTCACCCCTAAAAGTTACAAGGTTTGTAAGACTTGCTCCTTTAATAAATTTAATAATTGGCTGCTCGATATATTTACCATTGCGTACTAAAATATTTACAGCACTATCAACGCCCCCATAATTTAAAAATTCACCTGCCTTTGTAAAGCTTGGTAGGCTTGGGTTTGCGCCACCAATAGTAAATTGCCCTCTTGCAAAAGGCATAATACTATCAAGCCTAAGCGTATCATTTATCGGCGCTTCATCTGGCGCTGCATTTGGCAAATCTGTCCATACTTTTAGTGATGTATATTTCATCATTGGGAAAGTATAGCTACCAAAATTTATGGTTGTACTACTATCATACGCAAGGCTGCCTGTCCAATTATACGCAGGCAATTGTTCTATACCATCAATGCTCCAACGCACTTTTACTTGGTTTAAAATGGCTGCACCATTGTTTAATATTTTTATTGATAGAGGTTGCGAAGCCGTTGCTATAAATTCTTTTTTAGCAGCTATCAATTGTGTAGCAATTACATCATTACTTAATAGCATTGGCTCGTCTGCGCCTATTGCTGGGTTTAGTGCATTTCTGTTATCGTTATCTATATCAAACAAAAATGGATTGGCTGCCGGGGCAGGTACGCCAGCCCCTAACAATGAAGGATGCTTTACATGTAGGTTTACAGAATCAATATATTTTGCATTTACTGAAATAGCGTTAGGCTCGTTGCCTGCTGCTTTGTAAGCTGCAAGGGTTGCATAGTTTGAACCATTAGTAAGTAATATTGGTCCATTGGTAAAATAATTATTATTATCCAATACAGATGAGGTAACCCCTGTGAGTATTGCTGCTTGTCCGTTGTATTTCGCAATAAAATTATTGTTTTTACAAAGTGAAACGCCTGAAGCATTATTAGTAGAACCTATTAAACCAAAATTAAATCCTCCATCAGTTGCTGCAATATTGTGAAAATTATTAAAGTAGTATCTCATTGATTGAGGCATACCAGTATTATTAAAATCGAAAGTTGCAATTCTAAATTGGCCTGTAGCTGTTATAAAATTATTATACATTTCTACATGAGCAAGGTTAGAAGTTGGTGTAGGCAGCGTATTGAAATCACCTACCAAACGAGAAGTACTTACTCTTAAAAATTTATTGTTTTTAATAAATAATGTGTCTCCGCAACCCACGAAATATAATGTTGATTTGTAACCGTACCCTCCTGATACATGATTATAACTAAAGTCTGACAAAATGTTACCATCCAGTACAGGTTTTGATACATTAAAACATTGTAAAAAAAACAGCGATGCATTTGCATCGGCACCTCCGCCTTTAATGGTGTTATTTTGTAAAAGTATTCCTGAAATCATTGCAGCGTTATAACCTGTGGCCTGCACACCACCTAATAAATAATTATTCTGAAAGGTAAAATTGCTTCCAGCATTCCATTCTACTCTTCCAGATATATTGCAATTTTTAATGATAATGTTATTGGCTGTTTCTCCAATTTTAATGGCTGCTGCATCTGTGTAAAAAAGCCCTCCTGTTATTTTTAATTTTTCAAGTGTAACATAAGGCACATTTTTTATTTGAAATTGCGAAATAATATTTACCTGTAAGCTATCATTACTAAACGATGTAAATTTTATAGTATTGATGGCAGACACACCAGGTACAGTATTCAATACCATATTTGCTTGGTTGTATGTACCGTTATAAATGCTAATAGTAACAGGCCCTGCAATACTCCTCGTCATCATAGCAGTATCTGCATAGCCTATTGTAGGAAAATTAAATGGGGTTGTTGGCGCAGCAGGATTTACTGTATAAACACCACTCATTGCTCCCAATATATCTATAGATTTTTGTGCAACATTATTTATTGCATTAGGGTCTGCTACGCCATTTATATCTGTAACGCTAACTACAACCACACTATTGTTTTGCGCAAAAGCATAATTGCCAGTAAACGAAAGGGTAGCCGAGTCGCATGCAGCTATGCTAAGGCCTGTAAAGGTTTCCGATACTGCCGTTGCACCGTTTACAGTATAATTTGCCGTAGCACTTGTAATAGGAGTACTGCCATTATTTAATAATTTAAAAGAAATGGCTTGGCTACTGGGTGCAGTGGCATATTGAGTAATGGGCGTTATTATTCTTTTTACACCTGCATCTAATGTTACAGGTGTAGCTTCGGTAGCACCTATTACTGGTGAGCTACCACTTCGTGTTACATTATCTATATCGGTTGTTACAATTGTTGTAACTCCTTTTAAACAGCCGCTACTATGGTGCAAATCTGCGCTACTTACAAATTGTACATTTTCTGTTTTTGCATTTGCATCGGTAATAGTGTAAGCTGGTATGGCAGTAGCATAATAATTGTTACTATTAAAAGTGCCAAAACCAACTGCAGCTGTGCCACCACTATTGCTCCAAAAAATATTATTGGTTATTGATACATTACCCAAAACAGAAATTGGCAATACCGTTGGTTGTGTACTTACTACATTTACCGTATTATGTAAAATTTGTACGTTATGTGTAGTTCCCAAGTGGTTAATGCCATAGGTATTGCTTTGAAAAAAACTATTGTTATTAAGGCTAATAAAATTATTAATGAGCCTTGCTACTCCCGTATTTGCACCATTAGCAGTAAAAGTTACTCCTGCAGAAATATAATTAGATAAAATTGAATTCCCTACTACATCTGCATAGCCATTACGATTAATAATAATTTTATTTCGTTGTATAGTTAGTGGTTGTGGGCCATAAACATAGCCTACTTCAAGCGTAGCATTTGTAAAAATATTATCTGAAAATGTGCTTGCTATTGAACCCAAATTTGATATAAAAACAATCCCTTTTTCAAATGTATTATTGTTCGCATTGTTAATATTGAATAAACTAACTGCTGTATTTTTAACTATGTTATTGTTAAAATTTCTAGCATTAGCACTTGCAGCGTAACCCTGAAAACGATTACTCACAAGACTATTGTAAAAAGTACAATTTGTAATGTCGGAAGGCTGAGATGCAGAAATACCATACACATTAGAAGTAGCTACATTGGCAAAATCAAAAGAACAGTTATCAATGTTTAAAAAATGGTTGGTACTTTTTATAAAAGTACACAGGTTTGAGTTTGCATTACTAGTATTTGTAACAGTAGGTTGAAAACTAATATTGTAAAAATTAAAATAATTAGCATTGCTAGTACTTAAATTAAAAATGGTTAATGCAGAAACTACACTTGGGTTAAACATAACCGCACCAGCGCTTGCAGGCAGTTTTTGAAAAGTAACTGTATTGGTAGTGCTATTGCCATTTACTTCTGTAATTGCAAGTGCTTGCTCACTATAAAACCCAGGCGACAAATTAAAAACCACCGCAGCACTCACCCCGTAAGGAGCTATATTATTGGGGCCACCATCTGTACGAGCACCACCATTCATATATCTAATAGCACTTAATACATTTTGAAAATTATTGGTGGTTGCAGGCGCAGCAGCATTAATGGTATAAGAACCTGCTAGTTGTGTGGCATTTACAATTGTATTAAGCAATAATATTGTTAATACGAATAGTAGTAATTTTTTCATTCACAGTAGTTTTAATAAAATTAATAGGTAATGCTTAGGTGCCTATACGACGAAATGCGTATTTTTAATACAGTTCTCTATTGTGCGTGCAAGGTAAATGCAGGCATGTAAGCGTATATACCGTCCATTGGGTATTTTTGAAGAGGGAAAAACTACTTAACAATAATTTTATGCTCATAAGCCCATTTTATGAGGCTAAGCAAATTTTTAGTGTCCGTTTTTCTGAGGATGTTTTTGCGATGGGTTTCCACTGTAAGCACCGATAAATATAAAGTTTCGGCAATTTCTTTGTTAGATAAATCTTTTTCTAACAATTGGATTATTTCTTTTTCTCTTATGGTAAGATGTGCAGCGGTGGTTTGGGTTTTTATGTTTGCTTGCTTGGCTAATTCGTCTAATACAAGTGGTTGAAAATATTGTTCTCCCTTAAATACTTTTTTTATTGCTTCTATCAATTCTTGCTTACCCGTTTGTTTTAATAAGTAGCCAGATATATCGGCATCGTTTATCATTTCTTCCACGGTTTCACCAACACCGCTCATGCTTAGTGCTATTATTTTTATATGGGGGAAAGTATTTTTTACTTCTTTAGCCAATTGTTGTCCACTCATGCCATCCATTACCACATCTGTCAGTAAAATATCTACTTCATTTTTGTGTAGCAATTGTAGCATGGCTTCTGCGGAGTTTGCAGTTATAACTATTTTCAATACTTCATCTTGTTTTAGCAAAGCAGTAATACCATCAATTATAATTTGATGGTCATCTACCATTGCTAATCTAATTTTTTTTAGGGTGCTCATTATTTAGTTTCGGGTATATGTATGGCCACTAATGTTCCTTTATTTTCAGCTGTATTCCACTCCACTGTTCCTTTTAAATATTCTATTCTACTTTTTATATTTTGCAAACCTATGCCATCTTTTTTATTTGCTTCGCCAAAATTAAATCCTTTACCGTTATCTTCTATCATTACATCAATACCAGTTTCATCTTGGTTAATACTAATGTCTAAACTTGTAGCTTGTGCATGTTTTATTACATTGTTTACACTTTCTTGAATAACCCTGTACAGTACTGTTTCTACATGATTTGGCAAAGGATTATTTAACCCCTCGGTCTGTAAATTTATTTTTGTTGACTTTATATTTATTTGTTGTAAAAATTCTTTTACAGCGTTTACCAAGCCTTTTTTAAGCAGCGCATTGGGCATCATATTATGGCTTACAGCCCTTACTTCTTTACAGCTTTCGTCCACCAAGTGCATTGCTTTATCTAATAGTTCAGCAGTTTCTTTATCCGTATTTTTTGTTTTTTCATTTATGGCTTGCATATTAAGCCAAGCGGCTGTCATTAATTGTCCTACGCCATCATGTAGGTCGCTAGCTATTCGTTTTCTTTCTCTTTCTTCGGCTTCTATTATGCCTTTGGTGGCAATATCTTGCTGTGTTATAATGGCAGCTTGTAAAAGAGCAGATTGCTTTGCTTTACTTCTATTATAAAGTAGGTAAAATATCAAACTTGAAAGTATTGCTAAAATTGATATACCAAGTATTGTATTATTTTTTCTTTTTAATTCTAAGGTTTTAATTTCTTTTTCTTTACCCAATAATAAAATTTGTTGCTCTTTCTTTTGAACATCCAATTTATTTTGCAATATTATTTCTTCTTTTGTTTTTATTAAGTAAGCATCTTCCTTTATCTGTAAATCATTTTCTTTTAATAATAAATCATTTTCCTTGTTTAATAAATCAGCTTTTGATAAGTCAAGTTTTTGGTTAGATATTTTTAGCAGATTGTCAAAAATAGATATTTGTTGATTATCTATTTTTAATGACTTTATTGAATCGGATTTTGTGAGTACAAATATTTCCAGTTGTTTCTTTTCTGTTTCATATTTTGTTTTTGTATCTTCTATTACTTTTATTTTATCAATAACTAAAATAGAATCTTTTAAAACTGTGTAAGCTAAATTATAATCAAATGCTTTCTTATAATCTTCCTTTCTTAAATATAAATTGGTAAGTGCTTCTATTACATCTTTTTCTCTTCTTAGTGTTTTTAAATCTTTAGAAATTTCTAGTGCAGTTACCAAAGATTGCTCAGCAGTTATAAAATCTTTTTTATCTATTTGAACTTCGGCAATGTTTACAAGTGCAGTAGCTTTACCTGCTCTATCATTGATTGTATTTGATATTGCTAACCCTTCTTTAAAATTTTGCAATCCCTCATCATCCCTTTCTAGTTTACGTAAAACTAAACCTTTATTATTATGTACAGCCGCTATACCTTTTGGATAATTTAAGCCTTTAAACCTAGCTAAAGCTTCATCAAAATAATACAATGCTTTATTATAATCCTTTTGTCTTTTGGCAATTAGTCCCATGTTAACATAAGCCCTTCCTGCCTCTATCTTTAATCCATTTTTATTATAATACTTTAAAGCACTGTTTGCATACAAAATGGCTTCATCATATTTTTCCAGTTCTTTGTATAAAACCGATAAGTTTGCACTCATGCTTGCAACCCCATACTCATCATTAATAGCCTCTCTTATTGCAATACCTTTTATAATAAATTGTGTTGCTTGTACGTAATTACCTTGCTGTATGTATGTGTTTCCAAGATTGCTATATGCAATGCCAAGTGATTTTTTATTGTCGTATTTCAAAGCAATATCAATTGATTTGAAATAATATTTAATACCCTCATCAGTTTTTCCCCAATCAGTGTATGTATTTCCCATGTTGCTGTACAACTTTGTTAATGAAGATTCTTTGGCATGCTTTTTTTCTAAAATTTCTGCTTGCTTATAATAATATAGAGAACGTTCAAATTTATTATAATCATAGTATAAAATACCAAGGTTTATGTTTGATAAAATTTCTCCATCAATAAAATTTAATTTAAGCGCTAGTTTATTTGCCTCAACAAAATATTTTATAGCTTTTATAGAATCTTTTGCTTGATGTGCAACACCAATTTCTATTAAAGTTTTTACTTTATTGGTATCAACTAAAGCAACTTTTAATTTTAGTTGTAAACTGTCAATCAGCTTAGTGTTTTGCCCCATGGAAGATAGAGGCAGTGTACAAACAATAAAGATTAAGTACCAGAGTAGTTTCAAAATGATGGGTTAGGTTTGGTTAAATATATTTTTAGAAATTGTAAACATTCAAAGTCGTCACCAATCTCTATAATAATTCAAATTAAAAAGCCAACCAAATATAAGTCTTTAAAAATATATTAACTTCTAAAATATGGTCAGCTGTATTTCAAATTGTCATTTGAAAAAAACTCAAAAGTGTTTTTACTTTTTATAGCTTAAAAAATAATACCTACCATTTTAGGCAAATACATATTAAAAAAGCAGAAAGTTTTCACCTTCCGCTTTTTTAATAAAAATATTATTTTCTCTTATGGTTGTGCAAAAGAATTTCTTGGGCCACCAGCTACAAACGTAGCATTCATACGAGTTTTTTGACCTGCGCTAAACATGTACATACAAAGATCATCAGTGTAATCCATATAGTTCATCGTCATCATTACAGGTGTGCCAGAGCAAGTGCTTCTTACACCAGCAGCTGGGCAACCATAATTAGCCCCTGTATGTAAAGGAGTATCTCCAACTTGGTCATTGCCACAAGTTGCATCTCCCCAAATATGGCGAAGGTTTAACCAATGACCAACTTCGTGTGTAGCAGTACGACCTTTGTTGTAAGGAGCGCCAGCTGTTGTTACACCAAATGCGCTGTATAAAATTACAACGCCATCTGTAGCCTCAGCACCACCTGGAAACTGAGCATAGCCTAAAATACCACCGCTCATATTACAACTCCACATATTTAACTTTGTTGTAGGGCTCAAAGGAGCAATACCACCGCCAGAAGCTTTTTTCATACCATCATTGGTAGTAAAGCTAGTCTTCTTTGTAACAACTCTTCTTACTTGGTCTAATACAAATGAAACACCAACATTTCCAGCTTGTACTCCTTGAAAAATTGAAGGAACATTTGCTATATCAGCATTTGTTGCAGCAAAATCTGCATTTAATACAGCAATCTGTGATGCAATTTGAGCATCAGAAATGTTTTGTGCTGAAGTTCTGTACACCACATTTACTACCACCGGTATTTCTATGGTACCATTTGCAAGCAATCTGTAGGCACTTGGGTTTTGTTGATACCTTGCAGTAAATTGTTCTATTGCTTCCATTCTGCTAGCCAAGGTTGGATCAGCTTTTAATTGAGCTTCCAATACTTCTTGCGAAGCACATGAACGATGCGCTAATGGGCTTGTAACAATTTCATCTTTTGTAGTTTCATCTTCATTAATAGAAGATTTTGTACAGCTTACTGCTAAGATAGCGCAGCAAGAAAATAGGCCAAAAAATTTTTTCATTAATTGAATTTTTAATTTGAAATAAATAAATTACAAAACAAAATAGACAATTATTTATAAGACGCAAAATATTTTTAACATTAATTTTACTAACATTTATTAGTTAAGTTGTTAATGAATATATATAAAGTACACTAACCTATTGATCATTATTTAATTGAATAAAAATAAAAACCCCTCGCTTTTTAAAAAGCAAGGGAATAGCAGTTAGTTTCAGTTAACGTTCATTATAAAATTTTTGATAATGGCAGAAAATCATCAAAAACGAATAGTTCAGCCTTTTTTGATAAACATGTAAGACTAGTAACTATTGCACTAAAGACCATATATTAAAGTATAATGCTGCCTCTTTATTCAAATATTTATTATTTTAATATAAGTTAGTTATTTGGTTTAAAATGGTATAGCTTAAATTGCAGCAATTTTAAAACCTTATGTACAGCATTTGTAAAAAAGAATTAAATCGTTTTTTTAGTAACCTTACTGGTTATATTGCCATTATACTTTTTATGTTGGTGTGTGGCATTTTTCTTTTTGTTATTCCTACTAGTAGCATTTTAGATAATAATTATGCCTCCCTATCTACTTTCTTTGAAATAGCACCTTGGGTATTATTGTTTCTTGTTCCCGCCATTACCATGCATGCTTTATCGGAAGAGTTTAAAGCTGGCACCTTTGAATTACTAAAAACAAAACCAATTTCTGCTTGGCAAATTGTATGGGGGAAATATGTAGCCATTTTATTGGTACTGCTTTTTATTATTATTCCAACATTTATTTATGTAATTAGTATAAAAACATTGAGCGCACAGGGGAGTATAGATGCCGGTGGTATTGCAGGAAGTTATATCGGTTTGTTTTTATTAGCGGCTACATTTGCTGCGGTGTGCCTTTGCTGTAGCGGCTTTACGAGCAATGCTGTTGTGGCATTTTTAGTAAGTGGTTTTGTATGCCTTATATTATATTTCGGTTTTAATGCCATAAGCAAGTTGCCATTTTTTGCTGGCAGTGCAGATTACTATATTGAAATGTTAGGCATAGATTTTCATTATCGCAGTATTAATAGAGGCGTTATTGATACAAGAGACCTTGTTTATTTTTTAACCATCATATTTCTTTCACTATTAATAACCGTAAAAAAGATCAGTAGAAAATAATGTTTAGAAAAATTTTACATAATAAATTTTGGTTGCCAATAGTGTTG
Organism: Ferruginibacter sp.; assembly: GCA_043729825.1. Taxonomy (GTDB): domain Bacteria; phylum Bacteroidota; class Bacteroidia; order Chitinophagales; family Chitinophagaceae; genus Ferruginibacter. The sequence continues at coordinate 6,123 of JAYTLA010000020.1, read as the reverse complement.
GTATTATTATTTCTACTCAATTGGGCTGCATCGTTGTTTCATACACGTATAGATCTTACCAACGAAAAACGATTTACACTTAGCTCTCCCACAAAAAAATTGCTTAAGAAAATTGATGCACCGATTACGGTAGATGTATTTTTAAAAGGAAATTATCCTTCCGGCTTTAGGCAATTGGCTTCTTCTACAAAAGATGTATTGCAAGAGTTTAAAGAAATAGCGGGCAATAAAATACAATATAATTTTCTTAGTCCTGATGATGTAATGCCGGGTACAGAAATAAAATATGGGGATACATTAAGTGGCTTAGGGTTGTATCCAATAAATCTTACAAGCCAAGTAAAAGAAGGACAACAGCAACAATTTGTATATCCATTTGCTATGATGCATTACAAAGATAAAATGCAAATGGTAGAATTGTACAAAGGCAAAACGCCACTCATAAATTTTACAGAACTCAGCAGTGCAGAGGCTTTGCTAGAATATAAACTAGCAGATGGTGTAGCAAAAATTATTCAAACAGAAAAACCTATTATTGGTTATGCAACCGGTAATGGCGAACCCATGAATTACAACACATACGATTTAATAGAAAATGTTTTAAACAAAGATTATAAACTTTTCACTTTTGATTTAAATGCGCCGAAATTTTTACCAGCTGAAATGAAAGCATTGGTAATAGTAAAACCCACAACAAGTTTTACAGATGAAGAAAAACTTAAAATAGATCAGTATGTAATTAGTGGCGGAAAATTATTATTGTTTGGCGATCGGCTAAGTGCAGAAATGGATAGCATGCAAACAAAAAAAGGAGAAGTAACCGCTTTTGATAGAGACCTTAAAATTAACGATTTGTTATTCAACTATGGCGTGCGCATTAACGCAGATTTGTTAATGGATTTGCAATGCGATTTTTTACCATTTGATGTAAATGGAAATGGACAATTTGAATTGCTCCCATGGAATTATTTTCCTGTAATGGATTCAAAAAACAATCATCCAATAAATAAAGGGCTTGGTTTTGTATCAGGGCAATTTGTAAATTCATTAGATACGGTAGAAGCAGAAGGGATAACAAAAACTGTAATACTAAGTTCGTCTGCCAATGCAAGAACCATTGGTTCGCCAGCCGTTATTAGCAATAAAGAAAATGTAAATGCGCCAGAAGATGCAAAGTTTAAAAAAAGCAATATTCCAACAGCCGTATTGCTAGATGGTAAATTTCGCTCCATGTTTGCAAACAGATTATCGCAGGCCATGAGCGATAGTTTGGAGCAATACAATCTAGCTTTTTTACCACAATGCATTTCTAACAATAAAATAATTGTAGTGGGCGATGGTGATGTAGTTTTAAACAGTTTATCTAAAGGAAACCCAATACCCATGGGCATGAACAAATATACTTTTGGCACACAAAGAGAATTTCCTTTTGCCAATAAAGAATTTGTACAAAACTGCTTAGATTATTTGGTAAACGAAAATGATTTAAGTGAAGCAAAGGCAAAGGACTATGTGGTGCGGTTATTGGACAATAAAAAAACTGAAGAACAAAAAACGTTTTGGCAAATTATAAACATTGTTGTACCAATATCTATTGTTTTGATATTTGCAATAATTTTTCAATGGCTACGCAAAAGAAAATACACAAAGTAAAATTTAAAAAATAAGCGTTACAATAATTTAATAAAGCACTAATTTTACAACCAACCTTATCAGGGTTAACCTTGAGTAACCATGGGTGCAACCCATGGAAAATAAAAAATGGACAAACAACAAATAATTTATCTCGTATTTGGTTTAGTGGTTATTGTAGCACTAATTTTTGATTTAGGATTGCTCAGCAAAAAAAATCAAGTTATTTCTTTAAAAACTGCCATTACCCAAACCTTTTTTTGGGTAATGCTTTCCTTTGCATTTTGTGCATTTATTTGGTGGGAAGATGATGGTGGAAATGGGAAAAAAGATGCATTGTCTTATATATCTGCATACTTGCTAGAATGGTCTCTATCTATTGACAATATTTTTGTTTTCATTATTATTTTCAATTTTTTTAAGGTAAAACAAGTTGACTACTCAAGGGTTTTACTATTAGGTATTTTAATGGCCATTGTTTTTAGAATCTTATTTATTGCACTTGGTAGTGAGCTAGTAGAACGTTTTGATTGGATAATGTATGTTTTTGGTTTGTTCTTAATATACACAGGTATAAAAATGTTTGCAAGCAATGAAGATGATGAATTTAACCCTGAAACAAATTGGGCATATAAATTTATAAGTAAAGTAATGAGAACTACCAATGACGAAGCCAATGGTAGCTTTATCATAAAAAAGAATGGCAAAACTTTTTTTACAAAACTAGCCATGGTAGTAGTAATGCTCGGTTTGATAGATATCGTATTTGCTGTTGATTCTATACCCGCAGTATTTACCGTTATTCCCGACCCTTCAAAAAAAATGTTGATTTATTCTTCTAATATATTTGCAGTACTAGGGTTGCGCAGTTTATTCTTTTTACTTAGAGGTGCTGCTAGTAAATTTGATTATTTGCAAGAAGGTATTGCAATAGTATTGCTTTTTGTAGGTTTCAAAATGTTGTTACCATTACTATCTTTTGCAGGTGTACATAAAAAGTATTTACATTTACCTGAGTGGGCTTCATTAATGGTAATTGTAGTTTGTATCGTTGGGTCCATCATCTATTCTAAATACCATAAAAAAGAAGATTCTCCGGAAGATGCAACTGATATTGTAAACGATAAAAAATAATTAAAATTTATCATAAAAATAATTAAAACATACTAGCCCCATAATGTACTTTCACAACCAACCCCGAAGGGGTTGACTTTGAGTAACCACGGGTGCAACCCGTGGACACGCTGGCAAGCGGAGCCTGCTAGCCTACAGCACCCATGACCTACACAATAAAACATATCAAAGAAATAATCTCCTCTACAACCTTGCAACAAAGGAATGATGTAGAAATAGAAAACATACTCACCGACAGTAGAAAATTATTATTCCCACAAACATCTATCTTCTTTTCCATGCCTGGGCAAGGTCGGCATGGAAATACCTTCATAAATAATTTGTACCAAAAAGGCGTACGAAATTTTGTAGTAGATAAAAGTTTTGAAGAGACAGAAAAATATATTGATGCAAATTTTTTAGAAGTAGATGATGTTTTGATAGCATTACAAAGATTGGCATCTTACCATCGTCATCAATTTCAATACCCAGTCATCGGCATTACGGGTAGCAATGGTAAAACAATCGTAAAAGAATGGCTCAATCAATTACTTGGCGAAGATGAAAATATTATACGAAGCCCAAAAAGCTATAACTCTCAAGTAGGCGTACCGCTTAGTGTGTGGCGTATGAACGAAGGGCATACACTCGGTATTTTCGAGTCGGGCATTTCGCAAAAAGGCGAAATGGAAAACCTACAAAAAATAATTGACCCACAAATTGGCATTGTTACTTTTATTGGAAGCGCCCATGCGGAAGGTTTTTCAACTATTGATGAAAAAATAAATGAGAAATTGCTATTGTTTAAAAATAGTGAGCAACTCATTTTTTGTGCAGACGATGAGAAATTAAATACAGCTGTCGCTAGTTTTGTCAATGCTAAAAATCCAACATTAAAAATATTTACTTGGAGCAAAAAAGATAATGCTACACTTTTTGTAAAATCAATTAATAAAAAAGATAACGCTACAGAAATAGTTTGTGCGTACAATCAAAAAGAATTTTCATTCTCCATTCCATTTACAGACGAAGCTTCCATACACAATTCCATTACTTGTTGTTGTGTTTTATTGTTACAAAATAAAGATGCACATTTCATCGCAGAAAAAATGAAACAGCTCCGTCCGCTAGAAATGCGCATGGAGCTTAAACAAGGCATCAACAATTGCTACATCATAAACGATGGATATAGTGCCGATCTACAATCGCTCAGCATTTCGCTAGATTTTTTGGAGCAACAAAAACAACAACAAAAGCATACCGTTATTTTAAGCGATGTGTTACAATCAGGAAAAGATGCCGATAATTTGTACGGCAAAATTGCTACAGCGTTATCAGGAAAAAATATTAATCGTTTCATAGGTATTGGAAAAGAGATTTCTGCTCACGCACAATCATTTTCATCCATAAAAGAAACAAAATTTTATACAACAACAGAAGCTTTTTTACAAAATATAAATACAGATGATTTCAAAAACGAAATTGTTTTAATAAAAGGTGCACGCATTTTTCGATTCGAAGAAATAAGCAAAGCGCTCGAGCAAAAAGCACACGAAACAAGGCTCGAAATAAACCTCAATGCACTACGCCACAATTTAAAAGTGTATAAACAATTGTTACTGCCAAATGTAAAAACAATGGCTATGGTAAAGGCTTTTGGCTATGGCAGCGGCAGCGCAGAAGTAGCCAATGTATTGCAACATGCAGGTGTAGATTACCTAGCCGTAGCCTATGTAGATGAAGGCGTAGAACTTCGCAAGGCAGGCATTACACTACCCATAATGGTATTAAATACCGAAGCCGCAAGTTTTGAAAACGTTATAAAATATAAAATAGAACCAGAATTATATTCTTTCGATATACTGCTTTCATTCAATAAATTTCTTCAACAAAAAAGTATAGAAAATTTTCCTGTACATATTAAAATTGATACTGGCATGCGCCGCCTAGGTTTTGAAGAAACCGATATTGAAAAACTTTGCCAATTTTTAACAACAACAAAAAATATAAAAATTGTTTCTGTCTTCTCACATTTAGCAGCAAGCGATGCTGAAAATTTTGATGCATTCACCAAACAACAATCAGAATTATTTATTGCAGCTTCTATCACAATTGAGAAAGCAATCGGATATAAATTTATTAAACACCTTGCAAACTCATCCGCCATTTTTCGTCATCCACAAATGCAAATGGATATGGTGCGTTTGGGCATTGGATTGTACGGAGTGGACTCATCCCCTATTATTCAACATCGCTTACAACATGTTACTACTTTAAAAACCACCATCTCACAAATAAAGAACCTTAAAAAAGGCGAAAGCATTGGCTACAGTCGAAAAGGCATAGCGTTAGAAGATACACGAACTGCCACCGTGCGTATTGGCTATGCAGATGGCTACTCCCGCATTTTAAGCAATGGCAATGGCAAAATGTTGGTGAATGGAAACCCCGCACCCGTTATCGGAAATGTGTGTATGGATATGACCATGCTCGACATTACAGGCATAGATGCACACGAAGGCGATGAAGTAATTGTGTTTGGCGAAGAACCAACCGTAACAAATGTGGCAGAATGGGCAGAAACTATTTCGTATGAAATTCTCACCAATATTTCGCAGCGGGTAAAACGTGTTTATTTTGAAGAATAGATTTTTTTATTGGGGGCTGTGAGCAACATACAATAATCAACATTTGCTCGGGCTATCCGTTACAACCTTCGCTGCGCTGCGGTTTTCACTTCTATCCGCACTGTGTCCCGATATTATTGTCGCATTGGCGTCAAGGTAACTTTTACATTTATCTCACTAGAGTCAATATCAGCAAGCCTTTCACTAAACCGCTGACGGGGTTTTCAACCGCCGTCAGGGTTTGCGGACCTTTCTTTAAATTATAGAAAAGATTGAGTAACCCCAACAGTGGCTTTCAGCCCTGTTGGCGGTTGCGTAGAGACTAAAACCCTACTTCTACAATCGTTCCAATGGTTTAATTACAACCTTAACTTGACGCCATTGCGATATTCTTGTCGGGAGCCCTTCATTTGTAGTTTTTCAATTTGGCAATACTTCAAACCACTCCACATAATAGCAATATACTTTTCTAACGATACTGTGCTGTCTTGAGATTAAATCTCAAGACATAAAAAAACCCTCCAAAAAATGGAAGGTTTTTAAAAAGTCGGGATGGCAAGATTCGAACTTGCGACCTCCTGGTCCCAAACCAGGCGCGATAACCGGGCTACGCTACATCCCGAACTTAAAAAAGTTCTAACCGGTGTTTTAATTCTTTTAAAGATCTGCGGAGAGACAGGGATTCGAACCCTGGGTACAGTTTAACCCGTACGACGATTTAGCAAACCGTTCCTTTCGGCCTCTCAGGCAT
>JAYTLA010000019.1:0-9835 GCA_043729825.1 Ferruginibacter sp. | reverse complement strand
ATTGTTGTGCTGTATTTTTAAGTTTTTCGTAATAGGTATAATCAGATGAGCAGGCTACTTTATTACAAGCTACTACTGCAATACTTTTTTCTAATAATTTTTGATAGGTAAATGCCACAGCATCATTGGCCGTAACATCAATAAAAATACTGTTGCGCAAATTTTTATTGATAATTGTTTCAATGTAATTATCAATGGAGCTTGCAGGTGCATCTTTTAATAAAGCTTCCCAGTTATTTAAATCAATACCATCTTCATTAAGCAAAGCTGCTTTGCTATTAGCCACGCCAACCACTTTTATTTGTAAGCGATTGTGTTGTTTTAAAAATACTATTTGTTGGTTTAATTGCGCCAATAATTTTTTACCAACATTACCTACACCAGTTATAAAAAGGTGTACTTGTTTATAGGTTGTTTCAAAAAAACTTTCGTGCAATACATTCACTGCTTTCGCTACATCGCTTAGTCCTATAACACAAGAAATATTTCTTTCAGAAGAACCTTGCGCAATAGCACGAATATTAATGGCGTTTTTACCAAGAGCGCTAAACATTTTTCCAGCAATACCAGTATGGCTTCTCATATTATCGCCCACTACCGCTACAATGGCTAAATCGCTTTCTACAATTAATGGATCTACTTTTTTTGTTTCTATTTCATAAGCAAAAGCCTCATCTACACAGTGTTTCGCCGTATCTGCAAAAGCGGTTTCAATTCCTACAGAAATAGAATGCTCAGAAGAACTTTGGGTAATTAAAATCACATTTATTTTTTGATTGGCCAATGCTTCAAATAAACGTTTACTAAAACCAGGAATGCCCACCATGCCACTTCCTTCTAAACTAATAAGCGAAATTTTATTAATGCTAGATATACCAGTGATAGCTGTACCATTTTTGTTTGATTCTTTTTGAATAACCGTTCCTTCATCTTGCGGAGCAAAAGTATTTTTTATCCATACAGGAATATTTTTGCTCATTACAGGTTGTATCGTTGGCGGATAAATAACTTTTGCACCAAAGTGCGAAAGCTCCATAGCTTCTTGATACGAAATTTGTGGAATTAATTTTATGTTGGAAACTATCCTTGGGTCAGCCGTCATCATACCAGACACGTCAGTCCAAATTTCTAAACAATCTACATTCATTGCTCCAGCAATAATTGCTGCGGTATAATCGGAGCCACCTCTGCCAAGTGTAGTAGTAATGCCGCTTTCGTTAGATGAAATAAATCCTGGGAATATAAAAAGAGATGACGTGCTTACAGAAAAATAGTTTTGTATGGCAGTATTTGTTTTTGAAAAATCAACCAAGGCTGCACTGAAATTACTATCTGTAATAACAACCTCTCTTGAGTCCTTCCATTCCACTTTTAAATTTTCAGCATTTAATTTGGCTGCAATTATTTGAGAAGACAGTAACTCTCCGTAACTCACAATTTTATCTTTTGTGCGTGCCGATAATTCGCCCAGTAAAAATATACCATTACAAATATCTTCTATTTCGTTGCACATTTTTTTTACCAAACTCAATACAGCGCTTTGTTGTGTAACGGGTATCAATTCTTTTACGGTGGCCAAATGCCTGGACTCTAACTCTTGCAACGATGTTTTATATACTTCGTTACTGGTAGATGCTAAATGTGCGGATGCTAACAATAAATCTGTTATGCCACCCAAAGCCGATACTACTATTACAATTTTATTTGTAGCAGTTTTATTTTTTACAATATTAATTACCCTATTTATATTTTCTGCCGATGCTACAGAACTGCCGCCAAACTTGATTACTTGCATGATAAAGATGTATTAATTTTTAAAATGTTTTCTGAGAAGAAAAACAGCTGATGCCCAAAAGATGATATGGAAATATATAACCCTTAACGGGTTGTTGTTGTGCATGTGTTGCCAATAAATGTAGGCATTGTACAGAAAACAGCAATGATATGTGTAAACGTATTCGTCATGGTTTTAAAAGATAAATATACAAGAAAAGATTTAAAAACTATACTACATTTTAATTTTATGATGAAAATATTAGTAATATGGAAACATAGCCCACCGCTCAGAAGCAATATGTAAACTTTATTTTTTGGCCTAGGGTACTACGTAATATTGTATTGAACAATGTACACATGCTCTAGTAATTTGTAGGGGGGTGCGTAGAGATTGGATCAGGAGATTAAGAGAGAATACATAACATTTGATATAGACTCTCTCTTTTTATTTTTTGCAGCGTATAAATTTTATCCTCCATTTATACTATCATAAGTATTTTGTAATTTTTGTATTCTACTTGTAATATCCAATTCGCTTAAAAGATTATTATCATGCACCAACACTTTGTCGTACATAGAAAATGGTGAAAAAGTTTTAAAAATTAATGGCAAAATATCTACCAACATAAATGCTAGCATTAAAAATAGTTCTGTAAGGCTAATAATTTTGTTTTCTTGTTTCAGTTTTTGTAAGGCTACTTCTCTTTTTAAATAGTCGAAACTGGTATTCTTTACAATGTTTTGCTGGCTTGTACTTTTTAGTTGTGCAAGTTCAACGTTTCTTGTATTTATTCTTGTTCTTTCATTGGCTATTTCTTCATCAAGGGTTTCTATTATATTTTTTATTTCTTTTGTTCTGGGGAAATTGCCATTTATGTTTGGTATGCCCGACGAACTACCACAAGGCAATATCAATTTATTTCCGCTTTGCTCTGCGGTTAGCAATTGCTCATTACAGCGTTTGGTTTGTATAAGATCATTCAAGCGTACGTTTAAGGTATCAAAAGATTGTTGGTAATTGCGCTCTTCTACTTTTACTAAATTATCTCTATCGGATATTATTTTTTCTGTAATGCTTCCATCAAAATATAATAGTACAAAAGGGTGTGACACAATAATGCCCAGTACAACTGCAAAAAATAATCTTAAATAAAAAGAGATGTTTTTAAACTCATCAATATTTTTTTCTTGCTTGCGATGGGTAGATACAATAAACCTATCGAATGCGAAAACAATAATGCCCCACACCAATCCGCCGCCAATATAAAAAATTGGCGAGCCACTTATTTTATCAATGGTAGATAATGCATAAGACATAGAAATAAAACCCAACACAGCGGGTATAAGCACAAGCGTTCCTACACCAATGTGTTTTACTCGTATGGAATCATCGCATTTGGCCAACACATCTTTATCGCTACCTGCACACCAAATAAAAAAATTATTCTTCATGTTTGTTTTCTTCAGTATTAAATATTTCTAGTAGTCATTTTTCAGTGTTTGAAGTTATACCTAAAGAAAGGATGAGGGGAAATATAAATTATGAACGGTTATATTTCAGGTTAATGTTCAATAATTTTTGTTTTAATTTAATCAGCGAAAGGATAAGAACGTATTTGAGGGATAGAAAACAGAACTAAACAAAAAAATTTCTGCTTAAGGAAAGTTTGATTTAGTAATTTTCGTAATGCAAATTTTCAATTCGTTCACCTTCCAAAAGTAAATGTGTTTTAAAACCTAATAATTTTGCTGTATCAATATTATTACTTGAATCATCAATAAATAATGTTTCTACCATATTTATGGTAGTATCCTTCGCTATAAATTCAAAAATATCTCTGTTTGGCTTTCTAAAATGTATTTCGTGTGAGTAATATACTTTGGTAAACAAACTATCTATTTCAACTCTATTGGTTTCAATTTTAAGGCTATTGCTAAAACATTCATGATGAATAGCATTGGTATTACTCAATAAAAAAAGCTTGTATTTTGGAGAAAGTGTTTCTAAAAAATTCAAACTTTCTACACGCCAATCGAGCACAATTTCATTCCAAGCTTTTTTTATTTGTGCAGCTCTAATCTTGTTATTACTTAAAGAAATAAGTTTATCATAAAAATCTTTATTACTTATTTTTCCTGTTTCCAATTTTTCAAAAATTGCATCGGCTGTAAATTGAGAATACATAGCTTCAAAATTGTCAAATCCAAGTTCAATAAATGCTCTTTCTGTTTTTTTATAGTCAATATTAATTAGTACGCCACCCAAATCGAAGATGATATTCTTTAATTCTGTCATTATTGTCTATTTATTTTTTTACAAATATCCGAATTTGCTTACTTTTGCAATCCTTCTTTAAAAACAAAGTATAATTTATTATGCTTTGGCAAAAGAAAGGGCCTATAGCTCAGTTGGTTAGAGCACCTGACTCATAATCAGGTGGTCCCTGGTTCGAGCCCAGGTGGGCCCACATAAAGCAGTTCCGATACATACATCGGGACTGTTTTTTTATAATGTTTAACCTTTCGTTAACCACTCGTACAAGTATTTTTGCGAGCTAAGAACTTATTTATGAGAAAAATATCAATTATACTTTTTGCACTGTTGGTTTCTATTTCTGCATTTGCGCAATTAACACATAAAAAAGAAAAATCAATTACCGATCGAGCAGCAGATCATTTTATGTTTCAGGTAGGTACAAATATTTGGACTGGCACAGCTGATACAGTAAAAACTTATATTAAGGGTTTTAACCGTAGCGCCAATGTATATGTAATGTATGATAAGCAATTTAAAAATAGCCCAAAGTTTAGTATAGCAGCGGGTATTGGGATAGGCACTAGTAATATTTATTTTAAAAAAATGGAAGTGGATATTGCTAATACAAAATCAAAATTGCCATTTTTAAGAACAGATACTGGCAACAATTATAAAAAATATAAACTAACATCTACTTATTTAGAAATACCATTTGAGCTAAGGTTTACAGCAGACCCAGCCAACACTAACAAATCTATAAAAGCTGCCATTGGTTTAAAACTTGGTACAATGTTAAGTGCGCATACCAAAGGAAAAACTTTACAAAATAGCGCAGGTACAAAAATCAATAACCTTAGTGTAAAAGAATCTTCGAAATCTTATTTTAACGGTACAAGAATAGCTGCCACTGCTCGTGTGGGATACGGCAATTTTAGTTTATACGGTTCATATGGGCTTACCAGTATATTTAAAGACGGAGTAGCACCAGATACTAAGCTGATACAAATTGGTTTAAACTTTAGTGGATTATAAAATTTTAAATGAATAAATAATAGCCCTGCAAAAATTATGTGGGGCTTTTTTATGGGAATTATTTTGTTGATTGAATTAGCTGCAAAAACCCAAACCAGTAGTAAAATTTCGCAATTCTACGAATTAATTCTACTTCACAATAATATCATAGACTACATCTTACAAAAAAAATATTGTGCAATTTTACATCATCCAAGAAAAACAAAAAAGCTTTAGTATCCAATATCCAAACCGAAAACTTTCCAATATCGATTAAAAAACCATAAAAGACAATTCTATGAAAGTCCTCCCAATCCAGGAGGCTTTTTTCTTTCCATTTATTTAAGCTAATTTTGCAACTTACTTCACAGCACAACAGATTTCTGTAATGAGCGATGCAATAAAACACGAATGCGGTTTAGCTTTCATTCGACTAAGGAAACCTTTTAGTTATTATCAACAACAACACAAATCGGTATTGTATGGTCTTAATAAGTTGTATTTGCTAATGGAAAAGCAACACAACCGTGGGCAAGACGGTGCAGGCATAGCTGCTGTAAAATTGAATACCGAACCTGGTTATCCTTTTTTGTATCGCATACGCAGCTGTGCGCAACAACCCATTGCAGACTTATTTCAGCAAATAGGAAAAGAAATAGCCGAAATAGAAAAATACCAACCCGATATAAAAAATCATCCTGGTTTAATGAAAGGTCATATTCCTGTTTTAGGAGAAGTATTGCTTGGGCATTTACGATACGGCACACAAGGAAAAAACGATGTACAATTTTGTCATCCATTTATAAAAAAGCATACTATACCAAGTCGTAATCTTACGCTTGCAGGAAATTTTAATTTGGTAAATACCGAAGAACTTTTTGAACTCATCAATAAAACAGCTAGCGATTTTGAAAAGCAAAGCGACCTTGCTGCTATGATGGAAGTGTTGTATCATTTTCTAGTAAAAGCTGATGAAGAAAATCCTGGCAATCCAGATATTGTGGATATGCTTAGAAAAGCTGTGCCTCTTTTTGATGGTGGTTTTCATGTAGCAGGTATTGCAGGAAATGGTGATGCATTTGCGGTGAGAGATGCACATGGAATTCGCCCATCGTATTATTATGTAAACGATGAAATAATTGTAGCGGCTAGTGAACGTGCCGCCATTCGTACCGCTTTTAATTTAGAAGAAAACGAAGTGAAAGAATTAATGCCAGGAATGGCATTGATTGCAAAAGCAGACGGCAGCTACAGTATAGAAGAAATTGTACCGGCAAAAGAAAGAAAGGCTTGCAGTTTTGAGCGTATTTATTTTAGCAGAGGTAGTGATGAAAAAATTTATAGAGAAAGAATTGCACTTGGGTATAATCTTAGTCCTATTATTTTAAAAACGATAGAGTACGATTTAAAAAATACCATTTTCTCTTTTATACCCAACACTGCTGAAACGGCTTTTTATGGTTTAATAAAAGGAGCAGAAGATTATTTAAATGAAATAAAAAAAGAACGAATACTTGGTTGGAATAAAGAATTTGATGATGCTAAATTATCAGAAATGATAAACCGAAAAATACGCATCGAAAAAATTGCTATAAAAGATGTGAAGCTGCGTACGTTTATTACAGAAGATAGTAGCCGAAATGAAATGGTACAACACGTATATGATATTACATACGGTACCGTAAAAAAAGACGAAGATACTTTAGTGGTGATAGATGATAGTATTGTGAGAGGCACAACTCTAAAAGAAAGTATCATCAAAATGCTGAGTAGATTAAAGCCTAAAAAAATAATTGTAGTATCTTCTGCGCCCCAAATACGTTATCCCGATTGCTATGGAATAGATATGAGTAAGATGGGTGATTTTATTGCATTTAAAGCGGCTGTAGCATTGTTAAAAGAAACAGGGAAAGAAAATTTATTGACGGAGATTTTAGCAAAATGTAAAGTCTTCCAGCAAGAAAATAAATTACATACAGAAAATTTGGTGCGCTTAGTTTATAAACCATTTACACTTGGCGAAATATCCAATAAAATTGCACAACTCATAACGCCCGAAGGTGTAACTATACCCGTACAAGTCATTTTTCAAACCATAGAAACCCTGCACGAGGCTTGTCCAAACAACAAGGGTGACTGGTATTTTACTGGCAATTATCCTACACCTGGCGGCAACCAAGTATGCAACAAAGCATTTATAAATTTTATGGAAGGAAAAGATGTGAGAGGGTATTAGTAATTAATTTAGATAATTTGTAAATTATACCATAAAAAAGGTATTTAAATATGGAAGACCCAATTTTAAAAAAATTAAAAAATGGAAAAATACTCTCACTCTTGAGTATGTTAGTTTTTGCATTTTGGACAATAGCAAAAAGAACAAATGTGTATAAATTCAACTTTATCGGAGCTATTTTTGAAATGCTATGGTTGCCAATGTTGGTTCTATGTATTATCACCCCTTTATTGGCCATATATTTTTGGAGAAAAGAAAAATTTATATTAAAATCGTTTAATCTTTTTGCTGTAGTTGTTTTTTTAATTACACTATTATCGTTATTTATGTATAAATAATTTTCTCCAATAATGCAAAAATATATGAGTTGTTATTTTTTAAAGTTACTTAGATTAGAGAACCAGTAAGCTATAAAATTCTATATTTCAACGCCACTCTTTCATCGGTATAAATTGCATCGGGGCTAATGTATGTGTCTTTATAATGCATAACAACATTTGCTTTTGCAAAAACATCTCTCACCAGTTCACTACATATATAGTTTCTATTTTTTTCTCTTCGGCTAATATTAAATAAAATGCGAATCATAATTCGTACAATTTCAAAATTATCATAGGGTCTAGTTAATTCATCTAAGCCAAAACAAATACCATTATTTACATTCTCTTTCGACACATCAATATTTAATTGTGCAATGGCCACTTGCCCTTTGTATGGGCGTTTTGTACCTTTATAATCATGTAAGTATTTCGACAATGGTATTAACCGAATGCCAATATATGGCTCGGCTTCTAAAACCAACACTCTGCCAAGTTGTTCATCTTTGTAAACTACTGCCACATGGCTCCATGTGCTTTTTGTAAGTTTTTGTATAACTCCCGAAAAAGCATAACTGCCACTACTAAAAAAAATATCACCAGTTTTTAAATGACCCCTTATTTTTTCATAAGAAATTACAGGCATTGCTTTTAATGTTTTTTTGGTAATCGATGAAGCCATAGGTGGGTTTTCTAGTTTAGGTACAATTTATAAGCATCAAGGTACAAAAAATAATTGCGACCAAACAAAGTAAAATAATATGGGTGCATTTAAAAATGTCGCAGTTTGCTAACTAACAGGGTTGTCAACCTTTATAGCACACATTTGTTTGCAATAACCAATTAAGGTAGACAACCCTTCCAACATTTTTAAATGCACCCAATAATATAAATTAAAATCTTTAATTTGATTTAGCAACTTTCCATTTGTTTCTTTGAGATAGCTATAATAGAATTTCACTTAAAAACCATAATTAAAAAGGCTCCAAAATTTTGAGGGCACTGAAAAAGTAGTTGTTTTTATACAACTATTTTAAATCGAATAAGTAAAAACATGATTTTTACTTATTCGATTTTTTTTATGCTAAGATTTTCGGAAATGATTTATGTGAAGCTGTAGACGGCTCTGGTATAAAAAAGAGCTTTATTTTACTTTTTTGGCATCTTTTTCATTCATTACATTAGTTTAATGATTCTTTTTAGGTTAACTGTAAAAATTGCCATTGCTCCTTGCATTTGCATATTATTTATGCCATACGATATTGCTCTATCATATCCATGTACATTTTTCAATTCACTATTTTTTGCTTCTATCTTGTATCGATGTTTTGACTTTTCTTGGTAATGTTCAGTTTCTTGAAAAACCATTTGTTCCTGATGTAAGTCTGATTTTATAGATACTGAATACGTTTTTGTTTTTGCACCATCCTTATAACATCCATTTTTTAAAGGGCAAGACTTACATTTTTCTACATCAAAATAATAAGTATTCACTTGGTTAGTTCCAACATTTTTTTTGCCTTGGCATGCTTTTCGTATGGCTATATGACCTGCAGGGCAAACAAACATATCTGCATCTTTATTGTAATCAAACTTATCTTCATTTTTTCTAAAGCCTTGTGTAATGGAAGGATTTAATTTGGCTACTACTTTAATATTTTGTTCACTGGTGAGGCTAAGATTTTCTTTTCCTGAGTAAGCTGCATCTCCAATAATTGTATCAACAGCAATACCATTTTGCTGGCTAATTTCTAAAAGCTTAGGCAGTTCAGGACCATCTCCTTTTTCTCCTGATGTTACCACAGCAGCCGTTATGATACGTTCTTCCGTCATTGCTAAATGAGTTTTATAACCAAAGAATGAGCTATCGGCAGATTTATGACCCGTTTTAGCATCTGTATCTTTTGATAAGGTAAAATTTTCTTGAGTGTCATCCACCGTTTCTTTTAGCAGATTTAATTTTTCATTTACAGCTGGTATTGAACAGATAGATGGTTCATTTTCTATTAAGTTTTCTAAGGTTTTACAATATGCCAATTCCTTTTCCAAATCATTATCACTATTTTTTACTGGCATCCGTTCCTTCCATTGGTCATCATATGTATAAATCGTTTTACGAAGTATTTTAGAACGTTCTCTCAACACCTCTATTGCTGAAAATGGGTTGGACCTTGATAAGGTATGTGTAGCATCAACTATGATTGATTTTGAACGAATGATTCCTTTTTCAATTGCTAT
>JAYTLA010000018.1:0-1264 GCA_043729825.1 Ferruginibacter sp. | reverse complement strand
AGCAGGGATTGTCACATCTGCATACACCAGCTTATTACCTAGACCAGCAACCACGCCAGTATTGGTAATCACTGTGTTAGCGGCGTCGCGGAACACCACTGTCCAACCTGCTGGCAATCCTGTTGCTGCCAAGTTGTAAGTATCTCCTGTAGCGCCAGTATTATTTGCAAACAAAGTGAAACGCGTGGTTGTACCAGGATTAGTGCTATTGGTCGTGATAATAGTAGCGCCAGTTGCGCCAGCACCAGGAGCACCAGGAAGCGCTGATGTGTTAGTTAAATCGACTGTGTTGGCAGTGATTGCGGTCAGCCTATCGGTACCCGTTGCCGTTTTGGTAGGATCAAAATTAGAGGTTGCCGTTTTTGAAACACTGTAAGGTCCACCTGTGGCACTTGCTGGCAATGTTACTTTTAATACCACTGTGTAAGCGCCGCCAGCTGCAACCAAGCCAGTATCTGGCGTACTGTTACCATTGGTATCTACTAATGGTGTTACTCCGTCTGATTTATACAAACTATAACTTGTACCAGCGGGGAAAGCTGTCGTTCCTGTTGCGAGTGTCAGTGTGTCAATTGCAATATCAAAACTGTCTGCTGCATTACCCGTATTGGTAAAGATATTGCTAAACGTCACCGTACTACCTTGAGCAGCACCAGCAACTGTAATGGGCGCAGCAGTAGTTGAGTTTGATGTAACACTAGCCGTTTGATTAACCGTAAATACAAAAGTATTAGTGTTTACCGCAGGAATTGCCGCCGCACCATCGTTATACGCATAATTAGCCGTATTGTTTAATGTACCAGCCGTTAAGCCAGCATTAATATTCACTTGGAAAGTTACCGTTCCAGATTGGCCAGCTGCAACCGTGTTAATGATGCCAGTAACTGTGTTAGCTGTTACGCTGTAATCAATAGTTGGGCCAGCACCTTGTAAATCGGCCGTAGCATCTGTTAGAGCAGTAGCACCCGTTACACTCCAACGACCTGTACCTGCAACATAAGTCATGCCTGCTGGTAGAGCATCAGTCAAAGTTACGCCTGTTGCTGCTGTATTACCCGTGTTGCTATAGTTTAAAGTGACTGTGTAAGGACCAGAGCCAGCAGCACCTGATATTGCACTCATTGATTTATTCACGTTGATAACCGCATTGTTGGTTATCGTCGTAGTGTCAGTTACCGTAGCAAGGGTAGCAGGGGTAAATACAGACGCTGCTGTCACGACAATAGTGTCGATTTGACCACTAGTTGCAGTGGCTGGCACATTA
>JAYTLA010000017.1:0-2103 GCA_043729825.1 Ferruginibacter sp. | reverse complement strand
AATGCCATTTGGTGGTCTATTGGGCTCTACTTTTAATTTTGTTTTTGAAACACAGTTAGAAAAATTGCAAGATGGCGACCGCTTGTATTATTTAGCGCGCACTGCTGGCTTAAATTTCTTAACCGAGCTTGAGGGTGATTCGTTTGCATCGATGATTATGCGCAATACTGATGCGACGCATTTACCTGGTGACGTGTTCTCTGTACCTAACTTTATCCTTGAGGTAGATCAAACTAAACAGTTTACTGGCCTAGGCGTGACTGGCAAAAATGATCCAACGGGCGGCACAATATTTACATCATTAGTGGTACGCAATGACCCAAGCACTGCAGGGATTGACACCAACTACCTTAAATTTACGGGTGGTGAGCATGTGGTGTTAGGCGGCACAGCGGGTAACGACATATTAATTGCCAGTATTGGCGATGACACGATTTGGGGCGATGCAGGCGACGACCGCATAGAAGGTGGCGACGGCGTTGATATACTAAATGGTGGTGACGGTAATGACATTATTACAGACTTGGGCGGCAACGATAACATTAAAGGTGGTGAAGGCGACGACGTGATTAGTGGTGGTAACGGCTTTGACCTGATTCTTGCAGGTGGCGGTAGCGATTTTGTGGTAGCGGGTGAAGACCCCAAAGAGGTATTTGCTAACCAAGGCAACGATTTTGTATTAGGTGGTAGCACCTTTGATACTGTATTTGGTAACCAAGGCGACGATTGGCTCGACGGCGGTGGCTCAGCCGACTTATTGCAAGGCGATATGGGCGACCCTTTTGGAGTCAGTACAATTTTTGGCAATGATGTGATTATTGGCGGCGGTGGTAACGACGATTACGATGCAGAATCTGGCGACGATATCATGGTGTTGGGGGCTGGCACGCAACGGGCAGGAGGCATGCTGGGCTTTGATTGGGTAACACATAAAAATCAAGGGGTAGGCGCCAATGCAGACCTTAATTTAACTGTTTTGCTTCCTCCAGATGTTGCAAACTTAAATGACCGCTTTGCTAACGTAGAAGGGGTTTCTGGTTGGAACCTCAGCGATACGCTTCGCGGTGATAGTTTTGGCGCGGCTGAGTTGTTAAATGAAGCAGTTGTTGGGAACGTTCGCACTAACAACGCCCTTAATAATGCGCAGCAAATTTCGTTAATAAACGGGCTGCAAGGTTTGTTAGACGGCATGCTAGGCGCAGGCCAAACCAACTTTGCTGGCGGTAATATTATGCTGGGCGGTGGTGGTAGCGACATCATTGAAGGTCGTGGTGGCAATGATTTAATTGATGGCGATGCATGGCTAAACGTACGCATTGCGGTCTCTGGTCACCCCACCATTACTAGTGCGGAGAGCATAGCAGAAATTGCACCTTTACTGTTTTCTGGCGAGATTAAACCAAGCCAGCTAAGCATTATGCGTGAAATCTTGACTACAAATAATGTTGGCGATGTAGATACTGCCGTGTTTAGTGGCAACCGTGCAAATTACACAATAACGAGTAATGCAAACGGTAGCTTTACTGTTGCACATACCGTTGTGCTACCAGGAGTGCCAGATGATGGCATTGATACGGTGCGCAATATTGAAAACTTCCGCTTCGCTAATGGCACAATAACTCAAGCACAATTTGCAAATATTGCACCAGTGGTTACCTCTAACTTAGGCAATCCAATTGCTGTCGCTGTGAACGAAAACACCACAGCAGTGTTGACAACAGTAACCGCGACAGATGTAGAGGCACAACCGATTACCTATAGCATTAGTACAGTTGCGGCTGCCACCAATGCGGACGCGGCTAAGTTTACAGTTGATGCAACCACAGGCGCACTAAGTTTTATTACCCCACCAAACTTTGAAGTGCCTACAGATGCAGGTGCTAACAACGTGTATAACGTTGTGGTGCAAGCGAGCGATGGCAGTTTGTTTGATACTCAAGAGGTGGTAGTAACAATAAATAATTTACTCGAGGTAGCACCAGTTATCACCTCTAATGGCGGTCTTGCAACAGCTGCAATTAATGTGGCAGAAAACAGGTCGGTAGTTACAGCAGTAACGGCGACAGACCCTGATGTGAGAACAGTATTTAGTTACTCAATTTC
>JAYTLA010000016.1:0-8288 GCA_043729825.1 Ferruginibacter sp. | reverse complement strand
TAAGATTTATTTGAAAATCTTTTTCGGTAAATGCTTGGTTGTAAAGATTATTTAAACTGTTTACAGCTGCCGCTTGCAGACTTTGTACAATGCTCATATGCTCAAATGTACTAAAAACAAATGTTTTTTTCTAATAGAAAATAGCGAAGGATGAAAAGTTTACAAAAATTCGAAGTTACAACGTTTGCAGGGCATAAAAAAACCTCCGTTTTGAGCGGAGGTTTTTAAAAAAATATTAAATAGTTATTACAACTTCGTAACGTTATCCAATAAAATGTAAACATACTTAGGAGCTCTACCTAAGCGAAAATAGCCTTTCCCGTTCTTTAGAACTTCTGTGATTTCATTAGTGAAAGGCATATTGGTAACTGTAAAATTAGCCGATGAAGAATTATTATAAACATAGTAACTATTAGCACCATAATTTCCAAAAATACCTGAAGCAGGAATTGTAGTTGCAGATGTTCTATATGTAATCGTTTTTGTAGTTGGGATGTTAAAATAAGAAATATCGGCAGTCCCGCCTTGAGCTCCAAGAAACTCCAAACTATTAGCTATAAAAACCCTAGTAACGTTTGTATCGGCAGGGTTAGAGTTAGCAATTGCAACTTTTGTAGTAATGGTATCAATTGCGGAGTTAAAACCTGTTAAAGTCAAAGTACCATTTAATACACTTTGTGCTTCACCAAAACTATTACCATTATTGTAAACTATCGTAAACTCGGCTTTAGTAAGAGCAGCAGTTGGTATATTACTTCTCGATGCATCTATCTGACCAATTAATTTATACGTTTCTGCTGGCGCTAAATCAGCTTTCTTCTTGTCGCAAGAAGTAATTACCATACTTGTAAATAAGAAGGCTATTGCTGATATAGAAAGAATATATTTTTTCATTTTATTTTTTTTGTTTTAAATGTATTAATTCTATTTTAGTTAAAAATGTATCTTAAACCAAACTGCATGTAATATGTAGAGGTTGGAGTAAGCACTGCTCTGTAAGTAGATGTTGGTACATTACCACCAAAATCCGACGCCAATTGGAAAGTTGGTTTTACCGTGCCACCTGCAACTAGAGCACCAACGTTTGTCGGTACAAGTATTCCACCATTTGAAACACTTAAAGCTTTAAATGCGCCCCAATCTTTATTTAACAAGTTTCCAAAATTGAAAATATCTAAACTGAATTGAATCGTATTTCTTTTTTTACCTACGTTTACAAAAACATCTTGCAACAATTTAAAATCCAATTGGCTTCTCCAAGGAAATTGCCCTTCGTTTCTTTCCGCATATTGGCCTTTGCGTTTGCTTAAATATTTATCTTGATCTACATAAGCAAAGAAAGCATCTACTTGTTGCTGTGGTGTAAGTGTTACCGCCGAAGCTCCCGTACCAAATGTTTTATTTGCTACAATATAAGGAAGTAATTCCGCCGCATCCTTTGGTACATATATAAGGTCATTAAAATTACCATCACGATTAAAGTCAGTAGAATATTGGTAAGAATATCTTCCTGCAGATGAACCTTCGTAAAATAACGATACTGTAGTACCAAAATGTTTAAGGTATTCTTTGCGATAAGAAACTGAAGCAATAACTCTATTAGGAACTACAAAGTTTGCAGAGCCTAATGTAGGGCTATTAGCACCACTTACGGTAGGAGTGCTTTGCCAAGCAGAACCTGGTTGATCTCCGTTACCATCAAATAAATTTGCAGCTAAAGAACCTGTGTATGCTACTGTTGCAGAAAAACCTTTTGAGAATAGCTTTTCAATTTTTGTTGTAAGAGAAGCATAGTATCCTTTTTTACCATTTTTAAGTACATAAGTATTTAATGGAGATGTACCACCTGTGGTTGGAAGTCCAGCAGCATTAAGGGTATTGATAAATTTCAAATTATTTGCAGCAGGATAAATTAACCTGTTGTCTGCATAACCCGCAAAACCTAATGCAGTTGGAGCTACTAAGTTTGGATTGTCAAATACAGCTGAATACAAATCTTTATTGTAAACTCCTTCCATAGTTAAAATCCATCCTTTTGCAATTCTTTTATCAAAAGCTAAACTAGCTTTAAATGCTTGTGGGAATCTAAAATCAGGAGCAATAGCAGAAATTGAAGAAGGTACGACTGTTCCTAATGCAGGTACTGTAGATGGTAAATATGCAGAAGTATTAGGATTGAAAGGCCCTGGTACCCCACCTGTATTAGTAGTAAATGTTTGAGATACTTGTAATAATCCAGCATCCCCAGATTGGCTAACTATCCACACAAAAGGAATTTTACCAGTAAAGATACCAGCCCCTCCTCTTATTTGTAATGAACGATCGCCCTTAATATCCCAGTTAAATCCTGCCCTTGGAGACCACATGATACGTTGCTTTGGCAAGGCACCAGTATTTATTTTTTCCCCATTAGCAAAAGTCATTGCTGCTACTAATGGATGTGTTTTTATTTCTTTTACATCTGGGTAAGTTGGCAAATCGGCACGTAAACCCAATGTTAATTTAAAACGATCACTCGTTGAAATTTCATCTTGTACAAAAGCAGAGTATTGTGCAAATTTAAAACTAGGGAATGCCTGAGCAAACCCTGGAGATAATGAATACGTTAAACTAAAGTTTGTTGGTAATGCACCAGTTTCAAAATCTTTCCAACTATTAAAAGTGTAATAACTCATAGCCGCTCGCTGAAAACCGTTAGTAGTTTTATTGAAATCTGCTTGTACCCCAGCGGTTACTAAATGCTTATTTAAGTTGATGGTAACATTATCAAAAAATGAATACGATTTTACTTTGCGAAGATTGCCTAAGGTAAATGGTTCATATCCAAAAGAAGTATAAGGAGAACCACCACTTAAAATATCTACAAAAGGGAAAAGCGCACTTTCAGATGTTCTAGAATCGTCTTGGTTGGTATAACTACCTCTCATAGTATTGGTGAATCTTTTACCAAAAGTGGAATTTAACTCAGCAGATACTGAGTAGAAATTTGACCCTTGAAAATAGTTCGAGTTTCTAAACCACATAGCACTTTGTGATGTGCGAGTATTTGGAAAGCCAGCAAGCGTTAATCCGGTAGTTGAAGTGCTTGGAGTATTTGGAGTACCACCTTCTACCTGGTTATAGCGAACATTAAAACGATGGGTTTTACTAATATTCCAATCTATGCGACCCAATATTTTTGTGTTACCATTTTTTAAAGAATAATTATCGAACTCACCTGTTTCATATCCATATTTTGTTCTAAGATAGTTACTCATATAAGTTAATGAGTCAAAAGTTGGCCTAGCTGTACCAGTATTTGCAGCAATAAATGGTTGCGACCCTGGTGTAGCGGTTCTAGTTTGTAAAATCGTTGGCCTATCCTCTGTTTCGAAACTACCAAAAAAGAATAATTTATTTTTAATGATTGGACCACCAAAACGAACACCATATTGTTGGAAATTGAACGATTGTTTTGTAACCGTTTCTTTACCTACTTTATCACCTTGTTCATTTCCACTTCTAAAATATTTATAAACAGAACCAGAGAATTGATTAGTACCAGAACGTGTAACTGCATTTAATGAACTACCAATAAAACCAGATTGGCGAACATCAAATGGAGTTAGACTTACAGATATTTGATCAATTGCATCCAAAGATATTGGAGAACCATTGGCTGGTAAGTTTGAACCAATACCAAAGTTGTTATTAAAATCAGCACCATCAACCGTTACATTATTTTGACGATAGTTACCGCCACCAACTGAAGCACCATTAGACTGTGGTGTTAAGCGAGTAATATCATTTAAGCTACGAGTAATGGTTGGTAGTCTTTGTATTTCTGCACGACCAATACTTGTAGAAGCGCCAGTTCTGCTAGAATTTATGATAGGGTTTTTTGAAGCTCTTGCGGTAACTACAACACCTGTAAGTTCGGTATTGCTCTTTACCAATTTTGGCTCTAAAACAGTTACATCTGCCAATTGAAGATACACATCTTCAAAAGTTTGAGCTGCATGACCAACATAAGTTACCGTAATGGTATAAGGGCCACCAGAGCGCATGTTAGAAATGTTGAAACGTCCGCCAGAAGCTGAAGCCGCACTGTAGCGAATATTTGACGGAGTATATACTGCCGTTACAGATGCGCCTGAAAGTGCTTTACCTTCATCATCTTTTACAACACCAGATAAACTACTCGTTGTTACTT
This sequence comes from Ferruginibacter sp., assembly GCA_043729825.1. Classification (GTDB taxonomy): domain Bacteria; phylum Bacteroidota; class Bacteroidia; order Chitinophagales; family Chitinophagaceae; genus Ferruginibacter. The sequence continues at coordinate 4,096 of JAYTLA010000016.1, read as the reverse complement.
GCGCCTTTGTCATAAAAGGCATAGCAAACATTGCTATAATAATAGGAATGATTTTTTTTAAATGCATATTAGTTCAGTTTTATGGCGCAAAGAAACTAAATCTTTAGCTAATTGCGTCAAGTTTTATTAACAAGTTATTATGAAATTTGTAATTCTTTGTAATATAATCGTAAAAATACAGTAAAAGTTGCTTTTCGAATAGCGAAATTGTTGTTTGAACGCAATAAATAACTAAATAACTTTGCAAAAAAAAACACACATGTTGAACAGGATTGAGGAAGCTATAAAAGATATAAGAGCTGGTAAAGTGGTAATAGTAGTGGATGATGAGGATAGAGAAAACGAAGGTGATTTTGTAACTGCGGCAAGAAACGTGACTCCGGAAGTGATTAATTTTATGAGTACACATGGGCGTGGGCTTATATGTGCTGCCATTACCGAACAAAGATGTGTAGAGCTTGATCTTCAACCGATGGTGAGTAATAATACATCTTCGCACGAAACTGCTTTTACCGTAAGTGTAGATTTAATTGGAGATGGATGCACAACTGGTATTTCTGCTCATGATCGCTCTAAAACGGTGTTGGCATTAATAAACCCCAATACAAAAGCAGAAGATTTAGGAAGGCCTGGACATATTTTTCCGTTAAAGGCAAAAAATGCTGGTGTGCTTAGACGTGCAGGACATACAGAAGCAACAATAGATTTAGCAAAACTAGCTGGCTTTGAACCAGCAGGCGCATTGGTAGAAATAATGAACGAAGATGGGAGCATGGCTCGCTTACCAGAATTACGACTTATTGCCACAAAATTTGATTTGAAAATAATTTCTATTAAAGATTTAATTGCTTACAGATTAAAACACGAAACACTCATTAAAGAAGAAGTGCGTGTAAACATGCCTACAAAATATGGCCATTTTGAACTTTGTGCATTTACACAAATAAATACTGGCGAAGTACATCTTGCAATAAAAAAAGGCGATTGGCAAAAAGATGAACCCATACTTGTACGTGTACATAGCAGCTGCGTTACGGGAGATATTCTTGGATCGTTGCGCTGCGATTGTGGGGAGCAATTGCATAGCGCTTTACAAATTATAGAAGAAGAAGGAAAAGGTGTTGTTTTGTACATGAACCAAGAGGGAAGAGGAATTGGGTTACTAAATAAATTGAAGGCATATAAATTGCAAGAGCAAGGCAGAGATACCGTTGAAGCTAATATAGAACTAGGCTTTGGTAGCGACCAAAGAGATTATGGTGTAGGTGCACAAATATTAAGAGCACTTGGAATTACTAAAATGAAATTGATGAGTAACAATCCTCGCAAACGTGCAGGGCTATTAGGTTACGGATTAGAAATTGTAGATACTGTAGCTATAGAAATAATACCCAATACACACAACGAAAAATATTTATTTACAAAGAGAGATAAACTGGGGCATGATATTTTGGAAGGAAAATAAAGCAGTTTGCAGTCGGCAATTTGCAGTGGGCAAAAAAGGTCACAAAGATTGAATTTCTAAGAACAGTTTGCAAACTGCCAACTGCAAACTTGTTTTCAACTGCGAATCGCCACCACAGGGTCTAACTTAGCCGCTTGTCTTGCAGGTATAATGCCAGCTAAAATACCGACTACTATACAAATCACTACTGTTGCTATCATTAATGGGATAGAAATGAATACAGGGAATTTTAAAGGCCCAGATAAAACTAGGGTGAGCAACCAAACAAAAAATAATCCGATAGCTCCGCCGATAATACACATCAATGCAGCTTCCATTAAAAATTCTAACAATATAGAAGAACTTTTTGCACCAATCGCTTTTTTTAAACCTATTATTGAAGTTCTTTCTTTTACTGTAACAAACATGATATTGGCAATACCAAACAACCCAACAATAAGACTAATACCACCAATAAAACCACCAACAATATTTAACGTGCCAAAAAATTCTGAAATACTTTTACTAAATGCCTCCACACTATTCAGCGAAAAATTATCTTCTTCTCTTGGGCTTAATCTTCTTATTTGTCGCATAATGCCTTTCAGTTCATCCATAAGTGCATCTGTAGAAACACCCTTTTTTGCTTTTACAATTAATACCGTTCCACTATTTTTTTCATCAAATATTTGTTTGCAAAATTTATAAGGCATCATTATACAGTTATCATAATCCCAGCCAATAAAATTTTTACCTTCTTTTTTTAATACACCTACAATGGTCATCATTTTTCCTTTTACAGCCACTTGTTTTCCTTCTGCCCTTTGTGCTTCGCCAAATAGTTTTTCGGCATTTCCAAAACCTATTAAACACACATTGCTAGCATTGCTAAATTCTGCATTCGAAAAATACCTGCCCGCCATAAATGATAATGGCTGTATCTCCGTCTGAGCTTCATTTACACCATACACCGATACATTTTGCAACTTATCATCTTTGTGCGATAAATTTCCACCAGTTTGCATTAAAAATGTAATATTTTCTGTAAGTACCGAGCGTTCTTTTATCATGTCTTGCTCTTCATATTTCATCACAGGTCGAGCCTTCATTTTCCACCAAGGTTTATCGGGCCCACCGCTGTAATCCCATTTATCTATGTAAATCGTATTGTTGCCAAGGCTGCTTACTTCGTTTTGTATATTATGCTCCAAACTATTTACCGTTGCCAATACACCGATAATACAAAATATACCAAACGCCACACCAGTAAGGCTTAACGCCGTTCTTGTTTTGTTTACACGCAGCTCCTGAAACGTTAATCGCAATGAGTTTGCTAATATGCTCAGCATTTTTGCCATATGCCAAAGTTAGGAATAAAATTAGGTTGCTATCTGCCGAAGAAATAGGTAATAACACCGCTTATCATAAAATTCCAAGTGGATTTTTATGAAATTATAAAATGCCTTTGGCATTTAATAATTTGTAGGTGAACTAAGAAACAGCTATGGGCAGCGACATTGGCGACGCTCCATTCAACAGTATATCTTTATTCATCTTTTATTATGCAATAGATAAAGTATATCGATTTTGCATTTTGAACGTCGAATTTTGAACCTTGAACTTTCAACTTTGAACCTTGAGACCGTATTCCTACCTTTGCGCACGCAAAAAACAACCATGAAGTATTCAGCAGAAATAAATAGAAGAAAAACATTCGCCATTATATCTCACCCCGATGCAGGAAAAACAACACTAACCGAAAAATTTTTATTGTTTGGTGGTGCTATACAAACAGCAGGTGCAGTAAAAAGCAATAAGATAAAAAAGCATGCTACATCCGATTTTATGGAGATAGAAAGGCAGCGTGGAATTTCTGTTGCAACATCTGTAATGACGTTTGAATATGATGGGCATTTAATAAACTTGCTAGATACACCAGGGCATAAAGATTTTGCGGAAGATACTTTTCGTACACTTACGGCGGTAGATAGTGTGGTGCTGGTAATAGATTCTGTAAATGGAGTAGAGCCACAAACAAGAAGACTAATGGAAGTAATTGCGATGCGCAAAACGCCAGTAATTGTTTTCATAAATAAGATGGATAGAGATGGAAAAAATAGATTTGATTTATTAGAAGAAATAGAAAACGAATTAAAAATACAATTGCACCCAATGACGGTGCCCATAAATAGTGGAAAAGATTTTAAAGGTGTGTATGATTTGCATAAAAAAAGTTTGGTTTTATTTACCGCAGGTACAAAAGCCAATGATGAAGCGGTGGTAGAAATTACCGACCTTAACGATAAAATATTAGATGCAAAAGTTGGCGAAAAAGATGCCAATACTTTGAGAGAAGATGTAGAATTGATAGATGGTGTGTATGGAGAATTGGCCAATGAAGATTATTTGAGTGGGAATGTAGCACCAGTATTTTTTGGCAGTGCGGTAAATAATTTTGGTGTGAAAGAAATGTTGGATACATTCGTACGTATAGCACCCACGCCACGCCCACGCCATACCACCACAAGAGATGTTTTGCCAGAAGAAGAAAAATTTAGTGGATTTATTTTTAAGATACATGCCAATCTAGATCCTAAACATAGAGATAGAATTGCTTTCCTTCGAGTGTGTAGTGGCAGGTTTGCACGCCAC
>JAYTLA010000015.1:0-1392 GCA_043729825.1 Ferruginibacter sp. | reverse complement strand
TGGCGTTACCCTGCAAAACTTAACTGTCATCAATCCCCTTGCACCGACTATTGCTAAAAGTTTTAGCCCAAATCCTGTGGCGACCACTGTGCCTACCGTATTGACTTTTACTTTGGTTAATCCCAATACTGTGCCAATTGCTGCAGTAACTTTTATCGATGCTTTCCCTACCACACCAGTGCCTGGTATGACAGTAGCAACCCCGCTAACTGTCACAAATACTTGTGGCGGCACGCTGGTGAATAACTTGAATTCAGCTTTGGTAGCAGGTAATTTAGGCATTAGGTTAAATGGCGGCACAATGGCCGCAAATGCCACCTGTACCATTAGCGTGAAGGTGGTAACAACAACCATAGGTAACTATGCCAACACTACTGGCGTAGTGGCAACCACTAACAACGGTGCAACTACTACTGGCGGCACTGCCGCTAGCACGCTGAATGTACTTGCCTCTGTGCCGCCATTTATAGCGAAAGCCTTTTCACCTGCTGCTGTGGGTACGGGTGATGTTTCAACACTTACTTTTACCATTACCAACCCCAATAACGCTGCGGTTGGCACTATTGCGGGTGTGGCGTTTAGCGATACTTATCCTAGCCTCAACTTGGTGAATGCACCTACGCCAAATGTGGTGAATAATTGTGGCGGTACAATTACGGGCGGCGCAGCGGGCGGCAATGGCATTGCGCTAACTGGCGCTTCTATTCCATTTAACAGTAGTTGTACTATTTCTGTTGATGTAGTCAGTGCAACGGCTGGCACTTTTCTCAACACCTCTGGCGCAGTTTCTAGCACCACCACCACACCTTTTATTATTGGCACGGGCAACACCGCCAGCGCTACTTTAACGGTGCTGCCAAAACCTACCATCAGTAAATCGTTCGCCGCATCCGCAATCGCCGTGAATGGCACAACAACACTTACAATTACAGTCACTAACCCCAGCACCACTTTGGCGCTCACTAATGTGGCGTTTACTGATACTTTTCCCGCTAACCTAAAAGTGTTTACACCTGGTTCGCTTACCAGTGATTGCGGCGGCACAGCCACCGCTGTAGATGGCAGCGGTTTGGTTAGCCTCACGGGCGGCAGCCTTGGCGTAAATAGCAGTTGCACCATCACGGTAGATGTGACAAGCGGCGTAGTGGGTAGCTATAGCAATACCACTACTGGCGTTTCATCAACACAAACAGGCGCGGCAGGTGCTGTAAGCAATACCGCAATATTAAATGTATTAGCCAAACCCACCATTAGCAAAGCTTTTTCGCCAACCGCTATTCCAACAGGTGGCGCATCCACCTTAACATTGACGATTACTAACCCAAATTCGCTTGCTTTAAGCGGTTTAGATTTCACGGATACTTTCCCTGCCAACCTAGTGGTTGCAGCCAC
>JAYTLA010000014.1:0-30528 GCA_043729825.1 Ferruginibacter sp. | reverse complement strand
TTTGGAAGCCTGTCCGAAGAGGTGACCGCGTTAGGATTCAAACCTAAAACCTTTTGATTCGTAGTCAAATGCTCTATTCAGTTGAGCTACGCAGCCATTCCGTTTTTCGGAGTGCAAATATAGCATTTTTTATAGTTAAGCCAAATTAATATGTAAATTGTGGTATATAAAGTTACGTAAAAGATAAAAATATAGTACCTTATTAACAAAGTTGGCATTAACTCAATTTCTTATCCGGGTTTGAAGGAATTAACAGGCGAAAAAGCCAGAAAATTAATTGCAAATAATATGGATAAACTAGCAACGGTTTTATTTCCCGAAGGTATAACAGACATAGATACTGTAGAAGATTACAAGAAATTAGTTTTATAAAAAATAGCAAGTCTCAAGCAATCTGCACCAAATACCTTTCTCCAGCGAAGTGGGGTTTGGGGAGAGGCCTAAAAAAAGAAAAATGATTATAGACGGATTCAATAGAGTACATAATTACCTCCGCATTTCTATGACGGACAATTGCAACCTGCGTTGTTTTTATTGTATGCCAGAGGAAGATTATGAATTTACACCTGCAAGTAGATTGATGCAGCCAGATGAAATTGAAGCCATAGCAAAAATATTTGTGGCCCAAGGCGTAAACAAAATTAGGCTTACTGGTGGCGAGCCATTGGTAAGAAAAGATGCGGCAGATATCATTAGAAGGTTATCGAAACTCAATATTAATTTAACCATTACTACCAATGGCACAAGGTTGCACGAGTTTGCAGATGTGTTGGAAAATGCTGGAATAAAATCGTTGAATATAAGTTTGGATACGTTGAGCAAAGACAAATTTCTTTTAATGACAAAAAGAGATCAGTTTGAAAGAGTGATGCAAAATATACAATTAATGATTGATAGAGGATTTCATGTGAAGGTAAATGTAGTGGTAATAAAAAATTTGAACGACAATGAAATATTAGATTTTGTAAAGTGGACAAAAGACGTACCAGTACATGTACGATTTATTGAGTTTATGCCTTTTACTGGCAACCGATGGGAAAACGAAAAAGTATTTACACTACAAGAAATATTGGATAGGGTGAGCAACGAATTTGATGTGCTACCATTAGAAAAAGAGAAAAATGAAACGGCTAAGAAATTTATCATACCTGGACATAAAGGAACTTTTGCAGTAATTAGTACCATGAGTGCACCTTTTTGTAGCGATTGTAATAGGATGCGGTTAACGGCAGATGGTAAAATGAAAAATTGTTTGTTCTCACAATCCGAAACAGACTTGCTTACAGCATTTAGAAACAAGGAAGATATACTACCACTTATTTATCAAAGTATAGTGGATAAGAAAAAAGCGTTGGGTGGACAGTTTACCACCGATACCGAGTATATAGAAACCAGTACGATTACTAACCGCAGCATGATTGCCATTGGCGGATAATTTAAGAAAAAATATTTTCATGCACAGGAAAAAACAAATATGATTTCAGTAGAAAAAGCAAAAAGTTTTATTACAGATAATTGCATCCCATTAGCATCAAGCATTGTACCGCTTGATAAATCAATGGGATTAATTTTAGCAAAAGATATTTATGCGCCAAACAATATTCCTGCATTTGCACAATCGGGCATGGACGGGTATGCCATTGCATATGCAAGTATGGGAAAGCAAATGGCAATAGCTGGCGAACAAGCTGCTGGCGCTAATTTGCTTGCTGAAGTAAGTGTTGGAACAGCCGTAAGAATTTTTACTGGTGCAGTAGTACCCAAAGGTGCAGATACCGTAGTGATGCAAGAAAAAGTAAAAGTAGTGGATGGCTTTTTGCAAATAGAAGATAGCAATTTGAAGCAAGGCGATAATGTTCGTTCGCCAGGTACAGAAATTGCAAAAGGCGCATTGGCATTGAGCACAGGCACAAGATTAACCCCAGCTGCCATTGGCTTTATTGCAGGTATGGGCATACATGAAGTGGAGGTTTTTCCAAACCCAAGTGTAAGTATTATTGTTACTGGAAACGAATTGCAAGAACCTGGTACAACTCCTGAATTTGGTAAAGTATATGAATCCAATTCGTTTGCTTTGATTGCTGCATTGAAGCAATTACATATAGATAATATTGCTGTGTACAAATGTGTAGATGATATTAATGCATTAACCAAAGTGCTCAATGAAACCATAACGAAAAGCGATGTTGTGTTAATGACAGGTGGAGTAAGTGTGGGAGATTATGATTTTACAGTAAAAGTTTCTGAAAATTGCGGCGTGCAAAAAATATTTCATAAAATAAAACAAAAACCAGGCAAGCCAATTTTCTTTGGTAAAAAAGAAAATGTTTTATTTTTTGGATTACCAGGTAATCCTGCTTCGGTGCTTACTTGTTTTTATGAATATGTTTTACTCGCATTGGAAAAACTAACGGCGCAAAAATTAACGTTAGAAAAAAAACAAATACCCATTGCTGTTGATTATAAAAAGCCATCTGGTATAACTCATTATTTGAAAGGAATATTTGATGGTAATCAAGTGTATTTGCCACAAGGACAAGAATCGTATAAGTTAAATTCTTTCGCCAAAGCAAATTGTTTGGTGATGATTCCTGATTCTGTTACCGATATAGCGGCAGGAGATATAGTTGAAATTCATTTGTTACCCTAATAATTATTTATGTCAATAGAGTGGCTGGTTTTATTTTATGTGTTGTTGTTTTCCGTAGCGTTTTTATATGCCTCGGTAGGGCATGGCGGCGCAAGTGGTTATTTAGCGTTAGGCGCTATTTTCGAATTGGCAAAAGAAGTGATGCGCCCTACAGCATTGTTATTAAACATGTTTGTTTCGATTACCGCATTTATTCAATTTTATAGAGGTAAACATTTTATCTTTAAAATATTTTTGCCGCTTGCCATAGCATCGTTACCCATGGCTTTTATTGGAGGAAGAATGAACATTGAGCCAACTACTTACAAAATAACATTGGGCATTTTGTTGCTCATCCCAATTATTCGTTTTTTATTTTTTCCCAATATTAAAGTTGACGATATTAAAAAAAGCAATAATGGCCTTTCCTTTATTATTGGTGCAGTTATTGGCTTTATATCAGGTATGATAGGTATTGGCGGTGGCATTATTCTTTCGCCAGTATTGTTGCTCTTAAAATGGACCGACCAAAAGCAAACCGCTGCCATCAGTGCATTGTTTATTTTCGTAAATTCATTGTCTGGTTTATTGGGCCAATGGACAAAAGGAATACATTTTACTACAAACATGATTTCGTATGTGTGTGTAGCATTTGTTGGGGGAATTTTGGGAGCATATTTTGGAGCCATGAAATTTAATCAAAATGTATTAAAAATATTGCTTGCCTTGGTGTTGGTATTGGCATCATATAAATTAATTTTTACAGTAGCATAAAAATAAATGATGGAAACGATGATGAATATAAAAGTATTTGGGCAGTTGGAAGATATAATGCAAGCAAACGAAATTGCTGTAGAAGCTGTTGATGATACGGAAGTATTGTTCCAACTTTTATTTGAAAAATATCCAGCATTAAAAGAAAAAAAATTTAAAATAGCAGTAAATAAAAAAATGATTGAAGAAAAAACGATGTTGAAGCCAGATGATGAAATAGCATTACTACCACCATTTTCAGGAGGATAATATGAATGAAAATTTTTTACAAGAAAGATATCAGCGACAAATAATTTTAAAAGGTTTTGGCGAAAAAGCACAACAGTCTTTGCTGCAGGCAAAAGTACTGGTTGTAGGTGCTGGCGGATTAGGCTGCCCTGTGCTGCAATATTTAACTGCTGCTGGGGTTGGAAAAATAGGGATTGTTGATGGAGATGTAGTGTCTGTTTCTAACCTGCACAGGCAAGTTTTGTTTGATGAAAGCGATATTGGAAAATATAAAGTAGCCATTGCACTTAATAAACTAAAATTGATGAATGGGGCAACAGATATTGAAGTGTATCCATATTATTTAGATACAAATATTTGTTTGGAAATTATTTCAAGCTACGATGTGGTGGTGGATTGTACCGATAATTTTTCATCGAGATATCTGATAAACGATGCTTGTGTGCTAAAGCAAAAGCCTTTGGTATTTGCAGCTGTTTCGGGCTTTGAAGGGCAAGTGGCGGTTTTTAATTGTATGATAGCTGAAAAAAAAGTTTCAGGAAATTATAGAGATTTGTTTCCGATACAACCTAATGATGGAGAAGTGTTAAACTGTGCAGAAGCGGGTGTGTTGGGCATTTTACCTGGTATTATTGGTAGTATGCAAGCAAGTGAAGCAATAAAAATAATAGCAGGTATTGGTAAGCCGCTAATTAATCAATTGCTCACTTTTAATGCGCTCAATAATGAAACAACTATTTTTACCTACAATCAAAATGTAGAATCTACAGTTGTAAAATCTGAAGATGATTTTTATAGAATGAATTATGATGCATCTTGCGAAACGGTAAATAACCCTTTTGAAATAGATGTAGCAGCTTTTGATAAAATGATAGTACAAAAAGAAACTATTATTGATGTAAGAGAATTGTACGAATTACCAGTTGCCAACGAATTTGCACATATAAAAATACCATTGGTCCAATTAACAAATAGTTTGAATAAATTGCCCGAAGGAAAAATTATTTTCTTTTGCCAATCGGGTATGCGAAGTATGCAAGCTGCTACCATGGCAGCAGAATATTTTGCGGATGGTAAAAGATTTTTTAGTTTGCAAGGCGGAATTTTGGCTTGGAAAAAAATGCATAAAACCCAATTGTCATGAACGAAAAGAAAATAAAAAATATTTTTGTACAAGGAGCTATACAACCCTCCTTTATTGGCGACAGTATTGCCAAACATCAAAGCAAAACCAATATTGGTGGGCACAGCATATTTTTGGGGCAGGTAAGAGCCGATGAAATAGATGGAAAAACTGTTGTGGCTATTGAATATACCGCTCATGAAGAAATGGCATTGGAGAAAATGGCAGAGATACGAGAATCTATTTTTGAAAAATATGCGCTTACATGTATGCACGTGTATCATAGCTTAGGTAAAGTAGCCGCTGGAGAAATTTGCCTTTTTGTTTTTACATCGTCTGCACACAGAAAAATAGCTATAAATGCTTGCGAAGAAATGGTTGAACGAATAAAAGCAGAACTGCCAGTTTGGGGTAAAGAAATTTTTGAAAACGAATCTTATCAATGGAAAGAAAATAAATAATGGTAAACATCACACATAAATCAAATACGCTAAGACAGGCAATAGCTAAAGCAATTGTTGTCGTTTCAAAACAAGAAACAATAGATGCAGTAACGCTGCGGAAAGTGCCAAAGGGCGATGTTTTTGAATTTTCGAGAGCCGCAGGTTTGTTGGCTATAAAAAAAACGAGTGATGTAATTCCAGATTGTCATCCTTTGCCTATTGAATTTGCAGCATTTAATTATGAAACCAATGGGCTCGAAATTCATATTGCCGTAGAAGTACATACCATTTATAAAACTGGGGTAGAAGTAGAAGCAATGCATGGTGCATCCGTAGCGGCACTTACTATGTATGATATGTTGAAACCAATTGACAAAGGCGTTTATATTTCTACTATAAAATTAGAATCGAAGAAAGGTGGCAAAACAGATTTTAGAGACCAACAAATTGAAGTATTAAAATCTGTAGTAATAGTTTGTTCGGATAGTGTATCGAAAGGGGAAAAAGAAGATACCGCTGGACTACGTGTTGTTGAAAAATTAAAAGCCAATTACATCGAAGTTGTGGCGCATCATACCATTCCCGATGATGTGAGCTTAATACAAGAGCATGCAAAAAAATATGCTGCAGACAATTCTAATCTCTTAATTTATGTGGGTGGTACAGGGTTATCGCCAAGAGATGTTACGCCAGATGCAATACAACCATTACTCACCCGTGAAATACCAGGCATTATGGAAACGGCAAGAAATTATGGTCAGCAAAGAATGCCCTATGCCATGTTATCGAGAGGTGTGGCGGGCTTTATAGACAATACATTGGTGCTTACATTGCCTGGCTCACCAAAAGGAGCAGTAGAAACAATAGACGCATTGTTTCCATATATTTTGCATGTGTTTAAAATTGCAAAAGGTATGCGACACGATTAAGATTTAATCAGGTACAAATTTATTATTCACATTTATCGTTTCGCCATCTTTCACATCAAGCAATTTTACAAATATTTTGCCGGAAGCTTCAGAAGAACTAAATCCAGTCCGGTTACTAGATATAATTAAAATCATATATTGTCCTGCTTGCTTATCCTTTATTGAAAAATTCCCATCTACACCTGCAATAACTTTCAAATTGAATGCTTTTAATTTAGCTTGAGATATTTCTTTTGCAGTACGTTTATCTAGAATATCAAATTTTGGATTTGTTTCAGCACCCATTGTTTGTAGTGTAGCTAAACGCTCAGTTTCGTCCAATTTTATTTTGGCAATCATATTTTGGTAGCCAATATATTTTGCCTCATATTTTTTTTGCCGCTTAATTTCACTGGCGGAGTCGTTATAAATAGAAATAAGTCTTCCAACATCGCTATTTAAGGTTCTTAATTTTTTTGCTGTAAGAAAATTAGAAATGGAAGTATATAAAGTAACTACATCAGCTTCATATTTCAGCAAATATATTTTTGACCCAGCATCGGCTTTGCCTTCTGCATTTACATTAAAAGCGTGTGTGATAGAACCTGTAATTAATGTTTGTGCTTTTGTGTAAAAAGGTGCACATAAAAGGATGGACATGAAAAATTTCATCATAAAAATATTTTTATAAAGTATTGTTTTATATAAGCAGTTACAAAAGAATAGGGAATAACAAATGCTATTTACTACAATCCCGATAAAAAACTATCATGTATATAGTCAACAACTTTTACTAAGCTTTGCGTTTGTTCATATACTTTCAATTGCCGGTCTGCACCAGTGCCTTGTTCTAGCATTTTATGCACATAGCCAATGGCATTTTTGCTGCCAAGGTGAGGTATTACATCATCTACAAAATCGAGCAATTCATAAATAAGTACACGAGTATTTACTTCACTTTCTTTTCCAAAGTCTATCATGTTTCCATCAATGCCATAGCGGCTTGCACGCCATTTGTTTTCTGTAATTAAACGACGATTGTACATCATAAAATTAAGATTTTGGCTTCGCAATTTGTACAGCTTTGCACATATGGCTTGAAACAATCCAGCAATAGCAATCGTTTCCTGCGTTGTCATTGGTATATCACAAATTCTAAATTCTACTGTATTAAAGAATGGATGAACACGCAAGTCCCACCATATCTTTTTTGCATTGTCTATGCAATTTGTTTTTACCAAAAGCTTTATGTAATTATCATATTCTTCTATGCTACCAAAATGATCGGGTATGCCAGTACGAGGAAATTTTTCAAAAACTTTTGTACGAAAACTTTTATATCCTGTTTGCCTGCCTTCCCAAAAAGGAGAGTTGGTGCTCAATGCAAAAACGTGTGGTAAAAAATAACGAGCGCTGTTTGCAATATGAATGGCCATTTCTCTCGTTTCCATACCTACGTGTACATGTAAGCCAAAAACTAAATTGCTTCGTGCAGCTTCTTGCAGTTCGTTTACAATTTCACTATAGCGAGCATGTTCTGTAATTAATTGGCTTTCCCAATGGCTAAAAGGGTGCGTACCGCTGGCGCCAATCCAAAGCCCCATGCTACCAGCAATGCCACTAATGGTTTTACGAAGTGTACCCACATCCATAAAAGCTTCATCTACATCGGCACAAATATCTGTGCCAACTTCTACTACTGCTTGGTGCATTTCGGCCTTCACCTTATCCATTATTATCTTTTGTCCCTCTAGTACAATTTTTTGTTCATGGCTTTTTAGCTCATGTGTGGCAGGGTCTATCACCATGTATTCTTCTTCTACGCCAATGGTAAATTGTTTGTACGATATGTTTGCCATAGTGTTTAGTTAGTTTAATTATTTAAAAATTTCGTCAACGGGAACTTTGATATCTCTCAAAACTACGCAAGGAATTTCTTCTCCCATTTCATAAATAGTAGGCTTACTGTATATATTGTTTTTCAATAAATATACTTCTACATATTTATAAGGTGGGTGTACAACCCAATATTCTAATACGCCATTTTCTTCGTACAAATTCAGCTTATGTTTAGTTTCGGTTTTTGTATTGCCAGGGCTCAGTATTTCTACAACCATTTCTGGAGCACCATTTATACTTCTTGGGTCTGATAATTTTTCTGGGTCGCACACTACAATAATATCTGGTTGCACAACAGTAAAAATTTCGTTATCCGCTACTTTTCTTTTTTTGAAAGAAGTACCTATCAATTTTACATCTATTGGTGCACAGAATAACTGACAAGGAGCATGATCTATTTTCTTTATAAAAAATGAAATTAGATTCATAGAAATTTTTTGATGTGGTACCGCAGGGCCAGAGCTCATCTTAAAAATCTTACCTTTTATTAATTCTATTCTTTCTTTAAATTTCCAAGTAAGATAATCTTCATAGGTAAACCCATACTCACTTTGCGGTTCTTCCACAACCGATTCTGTAAAGTCATCATTCAATAAAGTAAGATATTCTTTCATGTGTTCATTTTTATTGTAATTATTGGCACATGTTATTCGCCTTTGAGCATTTCGATTTGTATCAAATGTTTTGTAAGGCTCATTTCATTTTATTATTTTTTATACAAAGTCTGCTTATTTGCACTACGCTTTATATACTCACCCCAAGTAAGGTTATCGGCACCTTCTACTTGTGCTTGAGCTTTTTCAATAGCAAATACAGCAGAAGCTTCTACTACCCAGTCAAAATTTTCTTGCCCTACACTTGTAAGCTCAGCATCTGGCGCAGGGTTACAAAAATCTATTGCATAAGGCACACCATCTCGTATGGCTAGTTCTACTGTATTAAAATCGTACCCTAAATATTTACATATGCGTAGTACAATATCTTCCATTAATTTATAACGAGCAGCATCGGGTTTAAAATCTGCCACATAGCGCAAGTGATGCGGATTGCGTGGTTCATAAGGCATAATTTTTACATACTTACCACCTATGCAATAACAACGATAATATTCATCAAAAATAATTTCTTCTTGCAGCATCATTACCAATTGTTCAGTTTCTGCATGTTTTTCAAAAAACTCTTCTTTGTTGTTTAGTTTATATACACTCTTCCAGCCTCCGCCAGCGTGAGGTTTCATGTATGCAGGAAATCCAATGTATTTAAAAATATTATCCCAATCCATTGGGTATGCAAGGTTAGAAAAAGATTCGTTGCTAGTATCAGTAGGCAATTCATGCGATGGAATGATAACAGTTTTTGGTACTGGAACATCCATTTTTGTAGATAAACAATTGTTGAAAAACTTTTCATCGGCACTCCACCAAAAAGGGTTATTTATTACTGCTGTGCCACACAATGCAGCATTTTTTAAATAGGCTCTATAAAAAGGCACATCTTGCGAAATCCTATCTATAATAACAGCATAGCCACTGCTTTCGCCCTGCACAACTTTATCAATATGCACTGGTTCAGCCATTATTCCTTCTATATTTTTGCTATTTACTCTATCCACAAATGCGTCTGGGAAACTTCTTTCTTTACCATGCAGTATGCCTATTTTTTTCATATTTTATTTTTTAAAAATTTTGGTTATTAGTTATCATGTATCCTTATTCAAATATATTTTTTAACATCCAATAAAACAAATTATGTTTTGTGAATATTATATTGCTGCTTTTTAACTTGGTTTTCTTATTTTTGAATTTCATGCTAACTGAAGAAACGATTCATATTATTTCCGATAATCTTACTCTAACCTCTTTATTTTTAAAAAGAGAAGTTTTAATAGACTGTTATTATGCGCAAGATTACTTTAATCATCCTTTTATAAGCCTTTTATTGGTAAACGATGGGCAAGATCTTCGTAAGATGGCGTTTGAAAATATTTTGGATAACGTGTATTCTTCTGGTAAAATTGAACCTGTTTTTTGTGTAGGTATTCATTGCTCCGCCGACCGAAAAAACGAATATGGCACAGCCAACACACTCGATTATAAAGGCAGAGGTGCAAAAGCTGCATTATATACAAGATTTGTAATGGAAGAACTTCTTCCTTTTATTAGAGAAAAATATGCCATTATTTCTTTTAAAGAAAAATCGTTTGTAGGGTTTTCGCTTGGTGGATTGAGTGCTTTGGATATTGTTTGGAATCATCCAAACGAGTTTTTTAAAGCTGGCGTATTTAGTGGTTCATTATGGTGGAGAGATAAAGACCAAGAAGATCCAACTTTTGATGAAGATAAAGATCGAATAATGCAGCGCCAAGTGAGAGAAGGAAACTATTACCCTTGGTTAAAATTCTTTTTTGAAGTAGGTACATTAGATGAAGAGGCAGATAGAAATAATAATGGTGTGATAGATTCTATTGATGATGTGGTAAGTCTCTTAGAAGAATTAAGAGTAAAAGGATATAAAGAAAACGATATTGAATACCTAGAAATAAAAGATGGTAAACATGATGTACCAACTTGGGCCTCTGTTTTTCCTACATTTTTATTGTGGGGTTGGGGGAGGTAGTTAAAGGTTGAAGAGGTTCAAGAGGTTCAAGAGGTTTGATAGGTTCAAGAGGTTTGATAGGTTCAAGAGGTTCAAAGTTATTTATCTATAATTTTTATTTCCACTCTTCTGTTGGTTGTTTTTTCATTTTCATCTTTTTCGGGGTAAGGATAAATTGGTACTGAATGCCCCAAACCCTTGTATTGAAGCCTATTCGCCTTTATACCTTCGTAAATCAAATATTCATATATAGCTTTTGCCCGGCGCATGGATAAGTCTGGGGTATTGGTTTCAAAATCTAAGCCATCATTATTTCCGGGAAGACAACATATATGGCCCTCAATGGCTATTTTAAGTTTAGGATTTGCTTTTAAAGCTGATAATAATTCGGTTAACTGTGGTAAAGAATTTTCTAATATTTGATGCCTACCACCCACAAATTGCATATTCTTAAAAATAATGGTACTGCCTTTTTTTGTAGCAGTATCTTCTATAATTTCTTTAATGGTTCTTTCTGGTTTTTCATTTTCAATTATTTCTTTTTTTACTGTTGAATTTAGTGTAAACAAAATTTCTACCCTACGATTTATTTCTCCTTTGGCTTCATCCTCATCGTCTATCAATAATAATTTTGTTTTGCCAAATGCATTTTCTTTTTGTATAAGATTTTTTGGAAACCCATTTTCAATCAAATATTTTTTTACAGCATTTATTCTTCTTTGAGATAAAGCAAAATTGTAAGCGCTACTTCCTTTGCTATCTGTATGACCATAAAGTTCAATCATATTATTTGTAGTAATATTTGCTTCAATAAAATGCAATAATTCGGCACTGGCTTTTGCATTTATCTCGGCTTTATCAAAATCGAAATGGATAACTAAACTTTCTTTTTGTGCAAACGAATTGAAAGGAGCCAAAATAATAAGAAGAATAAATAAGCATAATCGCATGTAGAAACAATTTTGCATAAATGTAGGTGGTATATCTTCAGAATAGTCCCAATAAAGTCAAAAATTATTCTATTTTTAATATTCTACTCCTTTTCTTGTGTCTAATATCTAATATCTAACGTCTAATATCTATTTTTTCGTTACTTTTGCGCCCATTTTAGATTAATTATGATAAGTGTAAATAATGTAACCCTAGCCTATGGCAAAAGGGTTTTGTTTGATGAAGTAAATACAAGTTTTACAAAAGGAAACTGCTATGGTGTAATTGGTGCCAATGGCGCTGGTAAATCTACTTTTATAAAAATAATAAGTGGAGAAATAGAGCCAAATAAAGGCACTGTGAGCATCTCTCCTGGAGAGCGTATGGCGGTATTGGCGCAAAACCAATTTGCATTTGATGAAGTAACAGTAATTAATACAGTACTCATGGGGCATGCTAAAATGTGGAAAGTACAGCATGACAGAGATGCCCTTTATGCAAAAGAAGATTTTAACGAAGCAGATGGAATAAAAGCAGGGGAATTAGAAGAGCAGTTTGGCGAAATGGGTGGTTACACTGCCGAAAGTGATGCAGCTACTTTGCTGAGTGAGCTTGGAGTAAAGGACGATGTACACCAAATTTTGATGAAAGATTTGAGTGCCAACTTAAAAGTACGTGTATTGCTTGCACAAGCATTGTTTGGTAATCCGGATATTTTATTGCTCGATGAGCCTACCAATAACTTGGATGTGGAAACCATAGCTTGGTTAGAAAACTTTTTGGCAGATTATCAAAACATCGTGTTGGTAGTAAGTCACGACCGTCACTTTTTAGATGCTGTGTGCACGCATGTGGCGGACGTAGACAAAGGAAAAATAAAAATTTATACTGGTAACTATACTTTTTGGTACGAAAGCTCACAATTAGCAGCAAGGCAAGCAACCGATAAAAATAAAAAGGCAGAAGAAAAGAAAAAAGATTTGTTGGAATTTATTGCACGTTTTTCTGCTAATGCAAGTAAAAGCAAGCAGGCTACAAGTCGTAAAAAAGCGTTGGATAAATTGGTGTTTGAAGATATTACACCAAGTAGTAGAAAATACCCTGGTATTATTTTTAAGCCTGAGCGTGAAGTAGGAAATGATATTATTAAAGTAGAAAACCTTTCAAAAAAAGCTGATGGTAAATACTTGTTTAGCAAATTAAATTTTGATATTGCCAAAACAGATAAGGTAGCCTTTCTTAGTCGTGACCCACTTGCACTAACTACTTTTTTTGAAGTAATAAATGGTAGAACGCCTGCTGACAGTGGAGAATACACTTGGGGCACAACCATTACTAGCGCTTACTTACCCAACGATAATAAAGAGTTTTTTGAAGGTAGTGAATTGAATTTAATGGATTGGCTTCGCCAATATGTACCACCACATACTAAAGATGTAGATGAAGATTTTCTTCGTGGCTTCTTGGGTAAAATGTTGTTTACTGGCGATGAAATTTTAAAGAAAACTAATGTGCTCAGTGGAGGAGAAAAAGTACGTTGTATGCTTAGTAAAATGATGCTGCAAAATCCAAATGCATTAATGTTGGACGAGCCAACCAATCACTTAGATTTGGAGAGTATTATTGCTTTTAACGATAGTATGGTAAACTTTCCGGGAGTGGTGTTTTTGAGTACGCACGATCATCAGTTTATGCAAACCGTGGCCAATCGCATTATAGAAATTACACCAAATGGTATGATAGATAAATTGATGACTTATGATGAGTACTTGGCAGATGAAAGAGTGAAGGAAGTGAGGGAAGAGTTATATGCATAATGGCTAAATTGTTTTATTGTTAAATTGTTAATTGAAAATACTAACTAACATAATTGACGTTTTTTATCCACCCTTTAAAAGGATAATGCCGCTGCAAACCTTTAGATATGCGGCTTGCGGTGGCGGAAATATGCTATTGGGGTTGAGTATTTATTTTGTACTTTTCAATTATGTATTTACCCATGGTTATGTTACATTGGGTAATCTTGCTTTCGAATCTTACAATGCCTCGCTGTTTTTTTCTTCAGCTACCTCATTTACTGTTGGTTTTTTATTAAACAAGTATGTCGTTTTTACCACATCCAATTTAAAAGGCAGAATTCAATTGTTTAGATATTTTCTTTCTTTCTCTACCAATTTGGTATTAAATTATTTTTTGCTAAAGCTATTTGTAAAAATGTTGCATATGGACGAGTTTTTGGCACAGGTTATTTCAACATGTATTTGTGTTAGCCTTGCTTTTGCTACACAAAAATATTTTACTTTTAAACATGATACAGTATGATAGTTGTTTAGTTTTCCGTAAATTTGATGTATATGAACTATGTTATTTTATATATTGACCCAAGCAGCGGCAGTTATCTCATTCAAATGTTGATAGCTGGTATCTTAGGCTCGCTTTTCTTTTTTAAAAATGCTTGGCTAAAAGTAAAAAGCTTTTTTTCTGGGAAAAAAGAAGAATCCAAAGAAGAACTCGATAACGAATTGTAAAATGCTATGTTAACGCCAACAGCACTTCCTTCTTCTTATAGAGATAATGATGGTTTTGTTTTTAAACAAGATGGCAAATATTATCGACTCATAAAACCTTCTTATTTTTCTCATTACAATTTATTGATGAACTCTGGTTTGTATAAAATACTAACAGATGCAGGAAGGCTAGTAAAACATGAAGAAATTAATGTTGGTTCTTTTTCCCAAATAACACAAGATAAAATAATTTTACCAGAGCAAATTCCTTTTATTAGTTATCCTTATGAATGGAGTTTTGATATGTGGAGAGATGCAGCTATTGTAACATTAAAAATAGCTTCGCAGGCGTTAGATTTTGGAATGATATTAAAAGATGCTACGCCATTTAATATTCAATTTTATAAAGGCAGGCCAGTTTTTATAGACACACTTTCTTTCGAAAAATACGAAAAAGGCACATCGTGGATAGCCTATCACCAATTTTGTGAATGCTTTTTAGGACCACTCTTACTCATGCATTATGGTCATAGAGATTTAGGAAAACTTTTTCTTGTTTACCCAAATGGTATTCCTTTAGATATCATAAAAAGCTTATTGCCATTCAAATCTAATTTTAATATACATGTGTATTTGCACATTTGGTTGCAAGCAAAAATGGCCAATAAACCAAGAGTAGAGGAGGCAGAAAAAGTAGAATTTCCAAAACAAAAATTACTTACACTTTTGCAAGGACTCACAAGTTTTGTAAGTGGGTTATCTCAAAAGAAAATGAAATCTACTTGGGATGATTATTACACAGAAACTATTTTGGGTAACCAATATTTAGATTTTAAAAAATCACTTGTATCAAAATTTGCAAATTCTATCGAATTTAAAAGTGTAATAGACTTAGGAGCAAATGACGGCTGCTTTAGTTTACTGTTACATGATAAAGCAGAAAATATTATTGCTACCGATTCCGATTCTAATTGTATAAATGAATTGTACAAAAAAATTAGAAAAGATAAAATAAAAAATATTGTTCCATTAGTAAGCTCATTAAATACACCTTCTCCATCTATTGGGTGGAATAATGAGGAAAGAAATTCGCTTACACAAAGGTTAAATGCGGATCTTGTACTTGCACTAGCACTCTTTCATCATTTAGCCATTGGAGTAAATATTCCATTAAGTTTTCTTGCAAAATGGCTTAGCAAAATGGGCACTTATTTAATTATTGAATTTATACCAAAGAGTGATGAAAAAGTGAAGCAATTGTTGAAGAATAGAGAAGATATTTTTGATGAGTACGGTTTGGAATCTTTTAAGAAAATATTTTCCGAATTTTTTGAAATAATTTTGGAAGAAAAAGTTGGCAATACGGAAAGGGTTTTATTTTTAATGAAAAGAAGATAATTATTTGGAGCAGTTTAAAAAAATACCGTTTTTTATTTTCCTTTTTCCACTTTTTTTTTGCCTACATGGTGCGGTAGAAAATTACGGTTCTATATCTGTAAAAGAAGTTTTTTTAGTCGGCATTTCTTTATTAGCCACTATGGTTGTAGTATGCATTTTACTTTTATTTTTTAAAAGAAACCTTTTATTTGCGACTCTTGTTACTTTATTTTTTTCTATATTTTATTTTTTCTTCGGGGCTATTCATGATTTTTTAAAATTGTACAGTTTTTTTTCGTTTTTACAAAAGTATAGTGTGCTTACAGCTTTTATTATACTATTAAATTTCTTATGGATTATTTTCCTACAAAAAAATAAAAGCATCTATCTAAAAATAACGTTGTATTTTAATTTACTCTTTTCAATTTTCTGTTTCTATGATTTTATTGCAATTAGTTATTTGTATTTTACTTTTACTAAGCAGCGCAATAGTTTAAAATTTGATTATGTTGCTGTAAAGAATAAACCAAGTGTATATTTTTTATTGTTTGATGGTTATCCTGGTTTGAAATCGCTTAAGGATAGTTTTAATTTTGAGAATGAAAAATTTACAAGTTTTTTAGCAGATAATAAATTTGTTTCATTGCCAATAAGTTCAAATTATGATATGACAAGGTATAGTATGTCATCTACTTTGAATATGGACTATATAAATCCATCGCCCAACTTCAATAGTATTAAACAATCAGATTTTCAAAAAAGACAAATTGAGATAAAGTATGCAGCTGTTTTTGAAATTTTCGAAAATATGGGATATACACTAGATAACAACAGCTTTTTTGATATTCATAACATGCCTGGTATTTCAAACGAAAATAGCTTTGTATTAGGACATGGGATTTTACTTACAGATAAAATTTTTATAAATAGGGTTAATAGGGATTTAGGAATGAACTTGCCGGTTTGGATATTAAAATATTTTCCATTTTTAAAAAATAAAACAATTTTAAAGCTCAGAGAAGATAATATTACCACAGAAAGAAAACTTGTTGAAAGTTTACATATAAAAAAAACAAAGCCTGTTTTTAGTTATACTCATTTTTTAATGCCACATCCACCATTTTATTTTGATAGTTTGGGTAGAGCTAATGAATTTGAAATTATAGTTAATGAAAGCAATAGGCAATTATTTAAGGATAATTTTATTTCTTTAAAAATACGCTAATAAAGTTGCAGAAAAAGTATTATTGTCAATTAAAGAAAAAGATAGCACTGCATTAATTATAATGATGAGCGATCATGGTTTTAGGTCAATAGCCGGCAAACAATTTCCTAAACACTTAAGGTTAAATAATATTTGTAAAGTCTATTTTCCTAATAGTAATTATTATAAAATGCCTGATACAATTACAAACGTAAATTTTTTTAGATTTTTATTTAATAATCAATTTAATCAAAATTTTTCTTTTCTTGCTGATAGTACTTTTTTAGATTAGTTATTTTACGTATATATATTAACTCAAATTTATGAAGCATCTTAAAAAAATACCTTTTTTTTTATTCTTACTCCCACTTTTCTTTTGTCTTCATGGGGCGGTAGAAAATTTTGGAATTATTAGATTAAATTCTTTTTTAAAATTATCTACTTATATTTTGATAGGTATAGCAATTTTATTTTTTTGTATTAACGCTTTTATAAAAAATAATAGTAAAACTGCGATTGTATGTTTATATATTTCAGTATGGTATTTATTCTTTGGGGCAATACAAGATTTTTTTTCTAGAGTGCCCAATTTATTTTGGCTACAAAAATATTCTGTTCTTTTACCATTGTTTTTTTTCAGTACCCTTTTCTTGATAATTTTTTTTAAAAGAAATAATTTTAATCTATCAAAGCTATTTTTATTTTTTAATGTTTTATTATCTATTTATTGCATTGTTGATATTTTTTCGCTAACAAATAAAAATATTTATTATAAAAATTTGTTTACAAAAAAAACAATATCTTTTAATACAGGGCTTGTCAAAAAAAATAACAATATATATTTTATGTTGTTTGATGGTTATCCTGGTTATAAAAGTTTAAAAGATAGCTTTTCATTTAGTAATGATTCGTTGTATCAATTTTTTAGTAACAATAATTTTAAAATTTTGCCTACTTTTTCAAATTATAATTTTACATATTATTCTATGTCATCTATGTTTAATTTGAATTACATTGAGAATAACGGATTTAATAGTAAAGTTACTTTGGAAGACTTTAATGAAAGAAGTCGAGAGATAAAAAATACGAAACTATTTTCAATATTCGAAAAAATGAATTATGAAGTTAAAAATTATTCTTTATTTGACTTAAAAAACAATCAAGGACTTGGGTATTCATTTGCCTTAAATATAGGCAACGAACTTCTTATTACAGATAAAATGCTTCATTCAAGGTTTAGTAAAAATGTAGGATGGGTATTTTTGAATGGCAAATTTGCCATGCCTTTTTTAAGGGACAAAAATTACAAGCATGGAACAAATAATTATAATAAAAAAGTAGAGCAGGGTCTTCAAACCACATTTTTAAAAAATACCAAGAAATCTCAGTTTGTATTTCTACATTTTTTATTACCACATTTCCCTTACTATTATGATGAGAATGCAAGATTTGACAAGGATGTTTCTATTTCTGATGAGTCAGCTTACGCCGATAAAACTAAATTCATTTCCTACTTGAAATATACAAACAATAAAATAAAAGAATTTGTAAATCAAATAATTAAATATGACTCTACAGCTACGATAATCTGTATTAGTGATCATGGTTTTAGAGAATATTTGAAGGGAGATGGGAAATTAATTCCGCCAGTTTTTGATAATATTTGTGCTGTACATTTTCCCGACAGTAATTATTTGCCTTTAAGTGAAAAGTTTAGCAATGTTAATTTTTTTAGGTATTTATTTAATAGTCAATTCAATCAAAATTTCCCATATTTAAAAGACACCTCTTTTTTTTTAAGAATTGATTCAACCATTAACTAAAATTTAATTTAGTATTCTAATATTCTTTTTAAAATATTAAAGTATTAGTTAAATTTAAAAATAAAAATTTGACATTTGAGTATTCATTTTCTGCCATGTGGTTTAAATCTAGACTTGATTCTAAATTATACGAAAAAGTACAAAAAAAATTAGACAAAAAATTGGAAAATTTAAAATAAAAAAGGATGTATTCCATGGAGAGTGAAATTAGACAATTAGTCCAGTAATAGAATAAGTTATTTCGTGATGTTGCTCCCAATTTCCAAGGGTTGAAAAATATCCATTCTATTTTTCTTTAATGATTGTTTTTATATAATCTAATGTCTCTTTTGTATCAATATAAAAAGCGTTAATATCACCTTCTGTAAACTGTTTTTTAAAGTAAGAATTTGTTTGTAATGAATCTGTAAAAGTTAGAAAATTTTGCGACGCCCCTGTGTATGCTTTATTTACGATAAACCATCCTTTTTTGAAATTACTGGTATCTACCTTATTATAATAAAGAGCATAAATTTTATACGTATCTTTTTCCAAATTATAATAGCTATAATTTTTATTAAACTTATTTAACAACTGAAAATGTAGCATGTTATCATGGTCAGGAAAGTAAAAGTAGTAGCCATCCACCTTAGCATTAACTGATTGTAGATTTTTAAACCAATTGCTTTTATAGTAAATAGTTTTATAAAAAATAAAAAGCGATAAAATAGGCAAAAGTATAAAATATCTATACTTTAATATTATTGGTAAATGACAAATTTTTAATAGCACGAAAAAAAGTAGTAGAAATACATAAACCATCCAAAACCATTTATTACCTGTACTCATTACACAAATACAACAAATGAGTGCTGATACTGAAATAAATTCCCACAGTAAAAATTTTCTTTTGACTCCTTCTTCTAAGTAGGATGCACATAAAATTACCGCAGGCGCTAATAAAAAAATAAAATGCCTGCATCTAATACATAAAGGTTGATACCCCTTAAGGGAGAATGGGAAATATAGCCCAAGCAATAAAAGAACGATAAATATTTTTTCAATACTACTAACCTGTATTTTAAAACCATTGGCTTTTAAAGTTTTTGCAATTAATAAAAAAGCAGCAAGAATTACAGGATAAAAACCTTCCGTTATAAAACGTTGCCATGCTCCAAAGGTTAATCTTTTAATAAGAGCGCCTATTGTACTCATATCATACATACAACCATTTGCAGTACTTGATGAGTTTATTATTTGATGTACCCGTAAATAGAAATCGCCTGTATAATGGTAATAAACGAAGCCTGAAAAAAATATGAAAATAAAAAAGGTAGCTATCGAAATTAATGCCATTGGTAAATTTTTCCCTCTATTTTCTAGCAATGAAATGAAGAAAATAAAGGGAATGAAAATTAATGCATTTTCCTTAATGAAAAGTGCTATAAAAGAAATAGCTCCAAATGAAATTGATTTAAAAATAGCTTTCTTTTTATTATCTTCATTATTTATGTTTCTCCATAAAATTAAAAGTAAAATTCCCAAAAGCATGATGTAAACATCGGGTGATATACCAAGTGTGGTTGTATTTAAAACTGGGTTAAAATAAAAAAGTATGCTACATCCAAATACTGTTTGCCATTCTTTAAACCGCCCTAACCTAAATATTGTAAGGTAGCAAGAAAGCACTATTGCAATGAGCGAACCAATTTGAGTTGTAAAAGTATTTATACCGCCGATAAAGTAAATAAATGCTTGCCAAGAAATAAGTAAAGCCCTGCCTGCAAAAATATCGTTTGGTTCAAAAGGATTGTATGATCCATTAAGCATATTATTTGCTAGCTTAGCATAATGTAAATCGTCACTTCCATTAAAACCAGTAAAAGTAAAATAATACATTACTAAATAACTTGCTGTTACTAATATGAAGCATTCTATTGGATATCTTTTTTTATTTGTATTATTCACTAATTAGAGTTAGCAATTGAAAAAGTGTGATTTCTATTTTCTGCAATACTATTGTTTTTTTTTAAATTGAGAGTACGCAATTTGTAATAAATTAAGTTACTTAGTATATTCATCTAAAGTATTTAGCTATTGATATATAAATTTTTTATATATTTATTTAATTGTGAGTTCAATTAAAGCTTTCCTTATGTGAATGATACGGAAATGCTTTTACGAGTAAATAATACCACAATGAACTTCTTATTATTTTATAATAACAAATTTGTTAACTATTCAGTCTCAAAAGTAGCTATTAAATATAAAGCGTTCAAAACGTTTTTACCATTTTTGATTGAAGTATCAATAACTCATCTAAGGACTGCAAATATGTTAGCACTTTGAAGTGTTCTAAACTTTACTGATATTTTTTGCACCTAGGTAAGTAGCTTGTTTTATTTTTATTGAATTGTACATCGGCTATGCTTATTGTACAATACGATGTAATATATTATTAATGCCACCTGTACTTATGTACAAGCCCATTACAGCCTTTAACAATTTTTTTGTTCTATCATAAGGTAGGTACTGCCTGCAAGTAATTAACTTATCAGTGACTCTACATTAGGACCATACTGTACAGGGCTTAATACATACTTTAGGAAATCACTTATGGTTGTGCACCCACAATTACATTGCTTCATATATACTTGGTGTTCGATACATTGTAAAACAATTACAGGTATATCTATTATCTGCCTTGGCTTACC
Organism: Ferruginibacter sp.; assembly: GCA_043729825.1. Taxonomy (GTDB): domain Bacteria; phylum Bacteroidota; class Bacteroidia; order Chitinophagales; family Chitinophagaceae; genus Ferruginibacter. Next base: position 9,395 of record JAYTLA010000014.1, on the reverse strand, counting down.
AACTCTTCTTGATGACCACTAAGATTTCCACCACAACCGCTACATTCAATTGGGCTGTGTTTTATTGTTGCATCTGCCTTATTACGAAACTCTATGGTTGTGCCAACATGACCTAGTTTTCCTCATGCTTTTTTTCATTTGGTTCTCGTAAGCTTTTATTTTTCTTGGGACAATATTGGTCTTGAGAGGGTGGTAAGTGGCTATCGTTACTATTCTTATTATTTTCTAAAATGCTAATACGCTCCTTAAGTGTTGATATAATAGCAGCCTGCTCTTTTATTGTTTGATGTAATGTTTGTATTAATAATTGAATATTCAATGTGTAAAATTGAATTACAATAATCAATTGCAAATACGCTATAACCTAATATTTGCAATACTTTTAATACACAAACACAATTAATATAGTGTATAAAACAGATTTTTTATAACAAGCCTTAATAAAGAAGCTACATAAAAAAGAAAATCACAAATTATATTAACCAAGCTATAAGGGTTACTTTTGAGACTGAATAGTTAACAAATTTATTTTTTATAAGCTAAATAATGAAAATATTAAAATCAACTCCGGTATTTTTATTTTTACTCCCTCTTTTCTTTTGCATACATGGCACTGTTGAAAACTATGATTACATATATTTCAAAGAAATAGCAAGAGTTGGATTTGCTATTTTAATTGGCATTACCGTATTTTATTTAGTTACGAAATTTTTTGTAAAAGATACTATTCATGCAGCATTAATTACTTTTTTTATTTGTATTTGGATATTATTTTTTGGAGCTATTTTCGACTTTGTAAGGGGTATTAAATTTATATCTTTTCTACATAGTTACACTGTTTTCGTTCCTTTTATGTTGTGTGCATTTATCGGCTTTGTTTTTTTTATTCGAAAAAAAATAGCCTTGCAAAAAACGTTATGTTATTATTTGAATATACTACTACTACTATATTGTTTATACGATTTTGCTTCACTCATATTTATATCTTCAAAACCAAATAAGCAATTTGCTGCTACCGCCATTAATTTTGATTCAACTTTAGTAAAAGCAAAGCCAAATGTTTACTTTATGATATTCGATGAATATCCAGGTTATAAAAGCCTGAAAGATAGTTTTGCATTTGCCAATGATAGTTTGTATAATTTTTTGGAGCATAAAGATTTTAAAATATTGCCCACGTTTTCTAATTACAACATGACTTTTTATTCTATGGCATCTATGCTAAATATGCATTACATCGATAAGCCATTTATACCACTGCAAAATACTTTTAACGATGATCAAGATCGCATCAAAGAAGTAAAAAATGCTCAAGCTATTCAATATTTTGAGTCAATGGGATATTCATTTACCAATTATTCTATTTTCGATATTTTAGACCAACCATCTATTAAAGGCAATTCATTTGTTGTTTCTCAAGCCACTCTTTTAACCCATAAAATCTTTTTTAATAGAATGATAAAAGATATTGGCTGGCATTTTATAAAAGGGAAGAATAAAATTTCTTTTATAGAAAATATTTACATGAAGGATAAAAGAAATAATGCATTTATTGAAAAGCAATTGCTAGAAACAAATCCTGTGAAGGGTTCCCCCCATTTTATTTATGCACATTTTAATATGCCGCATGTTCCTTTCTTTTATGATAGTATTGGTAATCCACTTTCCAATGCTACAATATTTGATGAAAGTTTGCATGGCGACAAATCGCTTACTTTATCTTATTTAAAATATGTAAATATCAAAATTATAAACTTGGTAGATGTCATATCACAAAAAGATAGCAATGCAATAATTATTGTTATGAGCGATCATGGTTGGAGGGGATATAATACTGGTGGAGTAATAACATCATTATACTTCGATAATATTTGCGCCGTTCGTTTCCCCAATCATAATTATTTACCTATGGAAGAAAATTGGAGTAATGTCAACTTTTTTAGGTATTTATTTAATGCACAGTTCAATCAAAATATACCCTATTTAAAAGATAGCTCTATCTTTTTAAGAGATCTAAAAATTGCCCAATAGTACCATCTGCCATTTTTGCACCCACATTTCCATTGGCACAATGATTGTCAAACATATAAAAACAAACAAAAAATACAATCATGGGAAAAATTATAGGAATTGACCTTGGTACTACAAACAGTTGCGTATCTGTAATGGAAGGCAACGAACCAGTAGTAATTGCAAACGATGAAGGACGTCGTACAACACCTTCTGTAGTAGCGTTTTTAAAGAATGGCGAGCGTAAAGTGGGCGACCCAGCTAAGCGTCAAGCCATTACAAATCCTCAAAACACTATAAGCAGCGTAAAACGTTTTATGGGTCGTAGGTTTGACGAAGTAACTGAAGAAAGCACTCACTGGAGTTATAAAGTGGTAAAAGGTGACAATAATACCGTACGTATTGACATAGATGGCAGAATGTACACTCCACAAGAAATAAGTGCAATGGTGCTTCAAAAAATGAAAAAAACTGCCGAAGATTATCTTGGAACAGAGGTAACCGAAGCAGTTATTACTGTGCCAGCCTATTTTAACGATGCACAACGTCAAGCTACAAAAGAAGCTGGCGAAGTAGCAGGATTAAATGTACGCCGAATTGTAAACGAGCCTACAGCTGCTGCTTTGGCTTATGGTTTAGATAAAAAAGGTGTTGACCAAAAAATAGCTGTATTCGACCTTGGTGGTGGAACATTCGATATTTCTGTTTTGGAATTGGGCGATGGTGTTTTTGAAGTAAAATCTACCAATGGTGATACACACTTGGGTGGCGATGATTTTGATAAAGTAATTATGGATTGGTTGGCAGATGAATTTAAGGCTGACGAAGCAATAGATTTGCGTAAAGACCCCATGGCATTGCAACGTTTAAAAGAAGCATCTGAAAAAGCAAAAGTAGAATTAAGTAGTGGTACAGAAACAGAAATAAATCTTCCATACGTAACAGCTGTGGATGGTGTGCCTAAGCATTTGGTTAAAAAATTGACTCGTGCAAAATTTGAATCTTTAGCAGATAAATTATTTGACCGTTGTTTAAAACCTTGTGAGCAAGCATTGAAAGATGCTGGCATGAGCGTATCTCAAATTGATGAAGTAATATTGGTAGGAGGTAGCTCTCGTATTCCTAAAGTGCAAGATATTGTAGAAAAATTCTTTGGTAAAAAACCAAACAGAGGTGTAAACCCTGATGAAGTTGTAGCCATTGGTGCAGCTATACAAGGTGCAGTATTGAGTGGCGATATTAAGGATGTTTTGTTGTTAGATGTTACACCACTTGGTCTTGGTATCGAAACCATGGGCGGTGTAATGACAAGATTAATTGATAGCAACACAACAATTCCTACAAAAAAATCGGAAACATTTAGTACAGCAAGCGATAACCAACCAGGTGTACAAATACATGTATTGCAAGGCGAGCGCCCAATGAGTTCTCAAAACAAGAGCCTTGGTACATTTAACCTTGATGGAATTCCACCAGCACCAAGAGGTGTACCGCAAGTAGAAGTTACGTTTGATATAGATGCCAACGGAATTTTACACGTAAGTGCAAAAGACAAAGGCACAGGTAAAGAACAAAAAATTCGTATTGAAGCGGGTAGTGGTTTGAGCAAAGAAGAGATTGAAAAAATGAAGAACGAAGCGAAAGCCAACGAAGCAACTGATAAATTGGAAAGAGAAAAAGTAGATAAAATAAACCAAGCAGATAGTTTGATTTTTCAGACAGAAAAACAATTGAAAGAATACGGCGAAAAGATACCTGCTGAGAAAAAAGCACCTATTGAAGCTGCACTTGAAAAATTGAAAGAAGCACACAAAACACAAGATGTAACACAGATTGATGCAGCAAGTGCAGAAATGAATGCGGCTTGGGCTACTGCAAGCGAGGATATGTATAAGGATACACAAGCAAGCGCACAAGCTAATGGCGAACCAGCACATGATGCATCGCAACCACAAAGCGCTGATGCTGGCGAAAATGTTACAGATGCTGAGTTTGAAGAAGTGAAGTAAATTCCTTCTTAGATAAAATTTAAAATCGCCTCGAAGTTTTTTCGGGGCGATTTTTTATTCAATTTTTAAAACGTTTCCAAAACCTATAAGTTTTAATGTATGGTCTCAATTATAGCAATTCTTTGCAAAAGCCTTATAGGTTTATTGAAATTATTTTTTGGGGCTGTGAGCAGAGAAACTATGTTGAACATTTCTTCGGGCTATACGTTACAATCTTTTTGCCTCAAAGGCAGGCAAAAAGGATTTTCACTTCTATCCCGCAGCTTTTCAGCTTTCGTAATTCTATTGAGCATTTATTGTGCATTAGATTGAAAGATAGATTCAAATAAATTAAAGAAATAAAAAAAACTCCGCCTAAAAAAGCGGAGCATATAAAAAGTTGATAAAATAAATATTACATTAAATCCAACGCCATTGCAAAATAAGTAACTACAAACGGTAATACCATAGAGCAATAACCACCTGCAAATGCATATACTCCAAAAAAAGCTACTACCGAAAGAAAGAAATATACCCAATACTTAGTTCTCGATTTTTTTGCTACTTCCATTTTTCTAATTTTGTGCAAATATATAGTGGGAATTGTAAATTATCTAAAAATATTTCGCAAATGGCCTCTATTTTTTTTAGGCTACGTTGAAACCATTATCGTTTATTTAGCCCATATCAATACCTTAAAATGAGTACACTAAACTAGCATTCCATACAAAATTGCTGCTAACAATATTAGATTGTATTGTTTGATTGATAATAGACTGCACTGCGAAAGGAAAGTTTTTCTTTGATAATGTAAAAGTGGATGTAACATAAATGCCATCATTGCCTGTTAGTCGTAAATAATAAAATTGTGGCACAGCCTTAAATAAATATTTTTTGCCAAGTTTAATATTTGAAATGCTACCAGTAATAGCCAAAAAATGATTACGAGCTGTTTCATCAAGCCCATGGCCATATAAATAATACAAACCAACACTCACATTTTTTGAGAGAATATAATTGGGAAATAACTCAGTAGCCAAAAAACGTCTGGTTAGTATTACATTTTTTGAAACAGCATTTTCAATTATTGTTGTGTTTTGAAATACAAAAGAGGGGTGAGCCCCTAAGCTCATTTTAAATTTTGCTGTATTTACTATTTTGTACCTAGCCCAAAAAATAAACGACCATGGTTTTGCATCTTTAATGGCAAACCGAAGTTGTGGTTCAAAACTTAGTCTTTTTTTGGTTATGGAAAAATCAAGTATTGCTGCGGGCTTACCTAAAGAAAAAGTTGGAATTAACGAAATACCATTATTGGTAATTGTAGTTGCGCCTTTAAAGTGAATAATATTTTGTGCACTATCTATCTTTTGCGAGAAGGAGCAAAGCGTAGTTAGTAAAAAAAAGTGAACTAATATTGATTGTTTAATATGGATTTTAAAGGCCATTTAATTTTAGATAAAAATAAGAAATAATAACAAAGTAAATGCTTAATCTATATCTAGCCAAACAAAAACGGTTTTGCCTATTGTCTGTTTAAAAGTAGATCTCATAATAATTGTAAAACTGCCAGTGGTAATGTAAACTTCATAATAATTACCCATGAATCGTTGGGCTGTTATTTTGCCTTGTATGGTATCGTTTCCTTCAGTAGAATTTATAATTTGTTCAGGTCTTATGAAAATATTTTTTTTGATAGCGCCAATTTTAAAATAAGCAGCGTCTTCTTTTTTAATCAAATTGTAATTGCCCAGTAACCCCGCAGCATATTCACTTACAGGATTTTTATATACTTCTTCAGGCGTGCCTTTTTGTATGATTTTGCCTTGTTGCAGTACGAGTATTTCATCTGCCCATGGCAATACATCTGCAGGCTCATGCGATGTAAGTATGCAAGAAATGTTATAACGGTTACAAACATCTTCTACCACTTGTTTTAATATATTGCGGTGTATTAAATCTAGGTTAGAATAGGGCTCATCTAAAATTAATAATTGCGGTTTTGAAACCAATAGTCTTGCCAAAGCCAAACGCTGTTTTTCGCCACCAGACAATTCATAACTATTGCGTTTCATTAAATGGTCTATTCGGCAAATTTTATACAATTCATTGGCTTCTTCTTGCGTAAGTTCGTTTGCATACAAGAGTAGTTCTTCCATTCTGTAATTATTGCGTAGCTCAAAGTGTTGGCTCAAATAAGCAATGCCTTTTTCGCCAGCCACCAATTGCCAATCGGGACCCATTACTTTTTTACCATTAAAAAGTATTTCGCCACTTTTGGGTTGTATAAATCCAGCGATGGTTTTTAAAAAAGTGGATTTACCAGAACCAGTTTCACCTATGAGGGCAATTTTTTGGAATTTATTTTGAGTGAAATGTATGTTTTCTAAGGCAAAATTGCCAAGGAGTTGTTCAGAAAAAAGATTGGTAACGGAGAGTACATTCATGTATTCAAAAATACGAAAATATATGATGGAAGAAGATAGACACTAATAACACAAATAAACTTGAATATATTTTCATTCGTGCCCATTTCGTGCAATTAGTGGCAACCAAAAAAATACCCCCGAAAAACTCCGAGGGCATCTTCAAAAAATATTATATAAAGAGAATTACTTCTTCGTTACATTCACATCTATCCTTCTATTTTGTGCCATACAAGCTTTTGAATTGTCTGTTTTACAAATAGGATGTTGTGGGCCATAACCTTCAGCCACCAAGCGATTAGCAGCTACACCCAATTTTACCAAAGCAGCCTTTGCAGTTTCTGCTCTAGCCATAGATATTTTTACATTGCCTAAAGAATCGCCTGAGTTGTCTGTGTAGCCACCCAATTTTAATTCTACGGTTGGGTTAGCAGCAAGCAATGCAGCAATGTTTTTTAGTTGTGCTTCCGATGTTGGCTTTAAAGTTGATTTACCACTTTCAAAATACAATCTATCTAAACTAAACCAATCTGCTTTAGAAACTTCTTTTGTTTTATCATTTATAAATGCATTCAATTTTGCTTCTACAGAATTAGCCCCAACATTTATTGATGTACCATTTGCTAATTTAATTTCAGTATTTGCACCAAGGTCAGCAACAAAATCTCCATCAGCATTCATGGTGCCAGCGGCAGTAGTTGCAGCGTTTGCACTTGCACCTTCAGCAGCCTTAGCAATAGCTTCTGCATCGTTAGCTTCGCCAGCTACAGCTGCTGTAGCCGCAACTGCAGCTGTAGTACCCGCAGCCATCTTAGTTAACGTTTGTATCGTTTCGTTTCTTCTCGTTTCAATTTTATCGTGATGTATTTTTGCAAGGGTAGGAGCTATTACCAAACTCACTATACTCATCAATTTAATCAAGATATTCATCGATGGACCAGAAGTATCTTTAAAAGGATCACCTACTGTATCACCCGTTACAGAAGCCTTGTGTGGTTCTGATTTTTTGTAATACATTTCACCATTTATTTCTACACCTTTCTCAAAAGATTTTTTAGCATTATCCCATGCACCACCAGCGTTGTTTTGAAATATTCCCATCAACACACCACATACCGTAGCACCTGCAAGGAAACCACCCAACACTTCTGGGCCAAACACAAAACCAATAATTATCGGCGTCAATAAAGCAATAGCACCAGGCAACATCATTTTCTTCAAAGATGCTTCCGTAGATATAGCCACACACTTATCATACTCAGGTTTGCCTGTACCTTCCATAATACCAGGTATCGTTCTAAACTGACGACGAACCTCTTCCACCATTGCCATAGCTGCTTCACCCACGGCTTTAATAGCCAACGATGAAAATATGAACGGAATCATACCACCCACAAATAAACCTGCCAACACATCAGCATGATAAATATCTATACCATCTATTTTTGCAATACCAACAAAAGCTGCAAACAAAGCCAAAGCTGTTAATGCCGCAGAAGCTATCGCAAAACCTTTACCAGATGCAGCAGTAGTATTACCAACCGCATCTAGGATATCTGTTTTCTCACGCACATCAGCAGGCAACTCACTCATTTCGGCAATACCACCTGCGTTGTCAGCAATAGGGCCAAAAGCATCTATTGCCAATTGCATAGCCGTAGTAGCCATCATACCCGCAGCTGCAATAGCCACACCGTACAAACCTGCACAATAATAAGAACCATAAATACCAGCAGCCAATACCAATATAGGAAGCAATGTACTTTCCATACCCACAGCCAAACCACCAATTATATTTGTAGCATGCCCAGTAGCACTTTGGCGAATAATACTCATTACTGGGCGCTTACCCATAGCAGTGTAATATTCTGTAATAATACTCATTAATGCACCCACACCAAGGCCTACCATTATTGCGCCAAACACACCATTTTTTGTAAATGTAAATCCACGAAGTACCATTGTTTCTGGCATAAGAAATTGCACTAAAAAGTAACAACCAATTGCCGTCAATACCATCGAACCCCAGTTACCCATGTTCAATGCATTTTGTACTTTGTGTGTGCTCAAACCTGCGCTCTCACTTATACGCACAAAGAAAGTTCCAATAATAGAAAATATAATTCCCATTGCCGCAATAAGCATTGGCAATAAAATTGGACTCATACCACCAAACGCATCTGTCATTGCATCTGTTTCTCTACCCAATACCATTGTAGCTAAAACGGTAGCCACATAAGAACCAAATAAATCGGCACCCATACCTGCTACGTCACCTACATTATCACCCACGTTATCTGCAATGGTTGCAGGGTTACGAGGATCATCTTCCGGAATACCAGCTTCTACTTTACCCACAAGGTCAGCACCCACATCGGCAGCTTTTGTATAAATACCACCACCCACACGGGCAAACAATGCAATAGACTCTGCGCCTAATGAAAAGCCCGTTAATATTTCAATCGTACGCTCCATTTCTTCGCTGTTTACCGCAGCTCCGGGCGCAAATATTTGCTTTAAAATAATAAACAATCCACCCAAGCCAAGCACTGCCAAACCAGCAACACCCATACCCATTACGCTACCACCGGTAAACGAAACGCTCAATGCTTTGCTCAAACTCGTACGAGCAGCTTGTGCAGTGCGTACGTTGGCTTTGGTAGCTATCTTCATACCTATAAAACCTGCCAAAGCACTAAAAAATGCACCAAGAATAAATGCTATTGCAATACTCCAATGGCTATTTTCATTTGTATAACCCATTACGCCCAATAGCAACGCAGCTATTATTACGAAGTAGGTTAAAATTTTGTACTCGGCTTTCAAAAACGCCATAGCACCTTCAGCTATATAAGTACTTATTTCTTTCATGCGGTCGTTGCCCGCATCTTGCTTAGATACCCAAGCGTACTTTACGAAAGTGTACAACAAGCCTACAATGCCCATTGCAGGTACTACGTAAATTAAATTT
>JAYTLA010000013.1:0-13885 GCA_043729825.1 Ferruginibacter sp. | reverse complement strand
TTCCAATCTTTCAAAGAACTTGTATTCCCTTTTTTTTACCCGCTTTTTCAAGCGGGTTGCAAAAGTATATAACTATTTTTTATTAACCAAAATTATATTCCGCTTTTCATCTTTATTTTTCTTCTCTTCTTTATTCAAAAGCCTTTGCTTTTTTTGTAGCGGGGTGCAAATATAGGCAGCTTTGATTTGATGGCAATGACAATTGCAACTTAATTTGAAACTATTTGAAAGATTAGTTTGAAAGGCTTGCTATGACTAGATATTAATTGATAACTTTTTTTGAAAGCTTTTCAATATTTGCTTTGGAATTAGATTTATTATTTTGAAAACCTAACATACTATCTTTGCGTTCGTAAAAAAGCATAGGCATATAGCTAGTTATTTTACGCTTCGATGATACGCTTCGATAAAAGATGAATAATGGTATGCCGATGAAGTGAGTGACCCCTACACAAGTATAGGGGCAGGCAACAACAATGCTGCCCATAGCTGCTTCTTTGCTCGTACAAAAAAAATAAAAAACTTAAATAAAAAACGATGGCTGCAAAAACAGACAATTTTCAAAGTCCGGATTATTTTAATGTAGATGAATTATTGAGTGAAGAGCATAAGCTTATACGGGAGAGTGTGCGGAGTTATGTAAAGAAAGAGATTTCGCCGATTATTGAAGATTATGCGCAACGTGGGGAGTTTCCTCAACAAATAGTGAAGCAATTGGGCGACTTGGGTTGCTTTGGACCTACTGTACCTGAGCAATATGGTGGTGGTGGCTTGGATTATATTTCGTATGGATTGATGATGCAGGAATTAGAGCGTGGAGATAGTGGTGTAAGAAGTACAGCGAGTGTGCAAGGCAGTTTAGTAATGTTTCCTATTTATCAATATGGCAACGAAGCGCAACGCAATAAATATTTACCCAAACTGGCGAGTGGCGAGTGGTTGGGTTGCTTTGGATTGACAGAGCCAAACCATGGTAGCGACCCTGCGGGCATGCTGACCAATTTTAAGGATAATGGCGATGATACGGTAACATTAAACGGCGCAAAGATGTGGATTAGCAATGCGCCTTTTAGCCAAGTGGCGGTGGTGTGGGCAAAAGATGATGCAGGAGAAATACGTGGGATAATTGTGGAGCGAGGCATGGAAGGTTTTACTACGCCTACAACGCATGGCAAATGGAGCCTGCGTGCAAGTGCTACTGGTGAGCTTGTATTTGATAATGTAAAAGTGCCTAAAGAAAATATTTTGCCAAATGTAAAAGGATTGAAAGGTCCGTTGGGTTGTTTAACCAAAGCACGCTATGGTATTGCTTGGGGCGCTATTGGTGCGGCTATGGATTGTTATTACATTGCATTGGAGTATAGTAAAGAAAGAATTCAATTTGGAAAACCGATTGGGGGTTTTCAATTGCAACAAAAAAAATTGGCAGAAATGGTTACCGAAATTACGAAAGCACAATTGCTGAATTGGAGGCTTGGCGTATTGATGAACGAAGGAAAAGTAACACCGCAGCAAGTGAGTATGGCTAAGCGTAATGCATGCGAAGTGGCCACCAATATTTGTAGGGATGCTCGCCAAATGCTAGGTGGCATGGGTATTACAGGCGAATACCCTGTGATGCGCCACATGATGAACTTGGAGAGTGTGATAACGTATGAGGGTACACACGACATACATTTGCTGATAACAGGAATGGATGTGACGGGGATGAATGCGTTTAAGTAAGGCCCCTCACCTATCCTCTCCCCGAAGGGGAGAGGGAAACGCACGAGATATTAGCGAAGAACAATTTTTGTTTATAAAAGATTATTGATAGTTATGAGTATAAAGAATGTAAGTGTTATTGGTGCTGGGCAAATGGGCAATGGAATAGCGCATGTATTTGCTCAAGCTGGTTTTAAAGTAACCCTAATAGATGTAAATGCTGAGCAGCTTGCAAAAGCCATTGCTATTATTGGTAAAAACTTTGATAGACAAATAGCAAAAGCAGCCCTTACGGAGGAAGATAAAAAAAATGCATTAGATAATATTATAACAGCTACAGATTTGGCTGCAGGTGTAAAAGATGCACAACTAGTGGTAGAAGCTGCTACAGAAAATATTGACTTGAAAATAAAAATATTTAACGCTATAGACGAAGCGGCACCAGCGGGTTGTATTTTGGCAAGCAATACTTCTTCTATTTCTATTACAAAAATAGCTGCTGCTACCAAGCGCCCACAAGATGTGATTGGTATGCATTTTATGAACCCTGTACCAGTAATGAAATTGGTAGAAATTATAAATGGATACGCTACTAAGAAAGAAGTAACTGATACAATTGTTGAGCTAAGTAAAACATTAGGCAAAGTACCATGTGTGGTAAATGACTATCCTGGCTTTGTGGCCAATAGAATTTTAATGCCGATGATAAACGAAGCCATTAGCACTTTGTTTGAAGGCGTGGCAGGCGTTACAGAAATAGATACGGTAATGAAACTTGGTATGGCTCACCCAATGGGGCCATTGCAACTAGCAGATTTTATTGGGTTAGATACCTGCCTTTCTATCTTAAAAGTATTGCATGATGGTTTTGGAAATCCGAAATATGCGCCATGCCCACTATTGGTAAATATGGTAATAGCTGGTAAGCTTGGAGTGAAAACTGGTGAAGGGTTTTACACTTACACTGCTGGGAGTAAAGATTTGGTGGTGAGTGAGGGGTTTAGGAAATAAAATTGTTTTAAAATATTCTCACATGCTCAACGTTGCCATCATTGGTTTTGGATTATCGGGAAGATATTTACAAGCGCCCTTTTTTGAAGCAAATCCAAATTTTAATCTTGCCACAATTGTTTCTGCAAATCAAAATCCAAAAGAGTTTTATCCGAATATAAAAGTTGCAAAAAGTATTGATGAAGTGCTTGCGGATGCAACTATAGATTTGGTGAGCATTTGCTCGCCAAACGAAACACATTTTGAATATGCAAAATTTGCACTGCAAGCAGGTAAGCATGTGCTAGTAGAAAAACCTTTTACTGCTACAAGCAAAGAGGCTGAGGAATTAATTTCGTTAGCAAAAACACAAAATAAAATTTTAACGGTTTTTCAAAATAGAAGATGGGATAGTGATTTTCTTACCGTAAAAAAGATTATTGAAGAAAATAGGTTGGGAGAAATATTTAATTTTGAAATTCATTTTAATAGATTTAAGCCTGAATTAAATGTAAAAAAATGGAAAGAAATAAACTCGGCAACGAGTGGCGTTTTATACGATTTGGGTGCACATATTATTGACCAAACGATTGTACTTTTTGGCACACCCAAAAATGTATGGGGACAAACATTTGCACAAAGAGAACATTCTACTATTGACGATGCTTTTGATATACAATTGGATTATGGAAAACTAAAAGTAACACTACGCTCTAGCTTAATGGTGAGAGAAAATAGCCCAAGATATATTATACATGGCAGCAAGGGTTCGTTTGTAAAATATGGAATGGATGTACAAGAAGATCATTTAAAAGCTGGCAAACTGCCTACTGATATTGGGTTTGGTATAGAACCTATTGAACAATGGGCAACAATTTACTCAGAAAAAAATGGAATACCATTTGCACAAAAAATAGAAACAGTAAAAGGAAATTGGGCAATATTATTTGAGAATATACATGATGCGATAGTACATGGTAAACCTTTATTGGTGAAAACAGAAGAAGTAGTGGAACAAATAAAAATTATGGAAAAAATAAAACAATGAAGACAGTAGAAAAAATACAGCTTACACATCCCGAAGGGAAAAAAGCTATTGCCATGGACAAGCAAAAATATGATGCTTTAAAAAATTCTTTTTTGGCTTGTTTAAAAATTAGAAAAGTAGCTCCGTTTGAAAAACTACTATTGGATGTACAAAAAGATTTAGCAAAAAAGAAAATAACTATCGTTGGAAAACTAGCATGGAATTTATTTTGGGTATCATTAGATTTGGTAGCAAAAAAAGAAATTGTGAAAGACAGAACAAGCTCTCCGATACAATACTCGATTAGTGATAAAAAATAAAAGATATAAGAGCTTTGAAGTTTTTATTCATTCACAGCCTTTGCTCTTTCCATTTTCAACTCCACCACATTTGCACCCATATGGCATTGGCCATTGAATGAAGCGGTAGGTTCTATTTGTAATTTACCAGCATAAATATCGCCATCTACCATAGCTTTTCCATGAAGGTATAATAAATCTTCCATTTTAATTTTGCCTGTAACGGTTCCTAAAATATCTGCTTGTTTACCATAAATATCACCTTCTACTATTCCATTTGCTCCAATAATTACTTTGGCTTTGGCATCTAAGTCTCCAATTAGTTTACCATCAATACGTATATCGCCATTGCTTTCTAGATTGCCAACAATGGTAGTACCTGCGCCAATAATGGTTATAGTGGCTGGCATTTCATCGATAGATGATTTAGATTTTGACTTAAACATAATCTATAGTTTTTGGTTGTTTTAAAAGATAATAGCTAGTAAAAATATGAAAAATCTTTTTATTTAGGTTATAAACGCATCATTATTGGCCATAAAACAACATTTTACTCTTGGCGATTTTATATAATTACCTACAATCCATACTTATAACGACATTTTTGTTTTTTTAATATGCCGAGATGTACTTTTTTTTAATTTTCTTTGTAATGCAATACTGTATGGATAAAACTATAATATACCTTCAGGCTTTTAAATAAATTAATACCTCTATAAGATGAACTACTTCAAATTGAAATATACTTTTTTCTTTTTACTAATTGCATTTATAAATTGTAATAACATAAATCCTCGTTCAAAAAAACTTAGTGTTCCATTTTCATCGGCATCTTTACAAAATATTATTCCTAAGCCAGTGGAAATTACTGCTACTGGTTTTGCATTTGAATTAACAAATGAAACAACTATTTTTTTAAACGATACAACTTCAGCTTTATTAGAACTCGGGCATTACTTTTCCAAGAAATTAAAACCTGCCACTGGCTTTCCATTAAAAGTAGCACTTGCATCTGAGGATCATGAATCAGGAAATATTTATTTATCGCTTGGCAAAATAGATAGTGTAACAAATGAAGAAGCCTACGAATTGCATATTACCGAAGATTCTGTTTCGTTAAAAGCTTTTACAGCAGCAGGTTTGTTTAGAGGTATGCAAACGATTAGGCAATTGCTTCCAATAGAAATAGAATCGGATAGTTTGCAGCATATGCCATGGCAAATAGCTACTGGAAAAATAAAAGATTATCCGAGTTATGAAATGCGTGGCGCCATGTTGGATATAGCCCGTCATTTTTTTGGAGTGGAAGATATTAAGCGATACATCGATTTAATTTCGTTTTATAAAATGAATGTGTTCCATTTACATTTATCAGACGACCAAGGATGGCGAATAGAAATTAAAAAATGGCCAAAACTTACTACACATGGTGGTAGCACAAAAGTAGGTGGTGGAAAAGGTGGTTATTTAACACAAGAGCAATACAAAGACATTGTACAATACGCCAGCGAAAAATACATTACTGTAATTCCTGAAATAGATATGCCTGGGCACACCAATGCTGCTTTGGCATCATACCCAATATTAAATTGTGATCCCAAAAACCCCAAGCCAAAAGTATATACAGGCATGCGGGTAGGCTTTAGTACCCTATGTACAAGCAATGAAAAAGTATATGCTTTTATAGATGATGTGATTGGAGAAATTTCTGCTATTACTTCTGGAAAATATTTTCATATTGGAGGCGATGAAAGCCATGCTACTAATAAAAAAGATTACATAAAATTTATAAATCGTGTGCAAGGCATCGTAAAAAAACATGGCAAACAAACAATAGGTTGGGATGAAATTGGTTTGTCTACTTTGCAACCAAATAGTATTGTACAATATTGGGCAAATGGTATAAATTCTGTAAAAGCCGTGAGGCAAGGCGCAAAAATAATAATGTCGCCAGCAAAAAAAGCATATTTAGATATGAAGTATAATACTAGCACAAAAATTGGTTTAGATTGGGCTGGATATATTGAAATAGATAATGCTTATAATTGGAATCCTGCTACGCTTGAAAAAGGTATTAGCAAAGAGAATATTATTGGAGTAGAAGCTCCTCTGTGGACTGAAACGGTAAAAAATATTAAGGAAATTGAATACATGGCTTTTCCACGAATACTTGGCTATGCAGAAATTGGATGGTCGCAAGAGGCAGGAAGAAACTGGGACGAATATAAAATGCGCTTAGGAAAACATGGCAAGCGTATGAAAGCTATGAATATTAATTTTTACAAATCGAGTAAAGTACCTTGGGAGTAAAATATAATTCTTTCTAAATAACTTTAAACCGTTGCTGAATATTTTCTTTGAAAGTGCGACCAACAGGCACATCGTATTTTTTTACAGCTATACATTGCTCTGCTTCGTTGTACGAATCTACAAATTGCATATTTACCATGTATGCTCTGTGCACTTGCAAAAAATTATTTGCAGGAAAAATAGACGCTAAATTTTGGATACTGTTTCTTACAGCATATTTTTTATCGTCGCTGGTTATGATGGTGCAATAATTTTTAGCATCTGTTTGCACCAATAATACATCGTTGAAATTTACTTTTTGCAATTTTACTCCCACTTTTATAAAAATGAAATCATCTACTACCTCTGTTAATTCTGCAGTGTTTATTGCTGATTCGTTTTCTACTTTAAACCGTTGTGCCATTACAAGTGCCGCTTGCAAATCGCCTGCCTGTATGGGTTTTGTAAGATAAGTAACTGGTTTTACATCTAAGGCATCGTTCATTATATTAGCATCTAAATAAGATGTGGCAAATATTACCGGTAGCTGATATAATTGTATCATTTTTTTTGCCAACTGTATGCCGCTAATTTTTCCATTCAAATTTATATCTTGAATAACTACATCTGGTCTGTGTAATTCCGCAAGTTCCAGAGCCTCCATCGGGTCATCGGTACTGCCCACACATTCATGTTCTAATTCTTCTAACGTAATTAAAATATCTTCTAAGTGTATTTTTTCGTCTTCTACTACTAATACTCGCATACAAATTTCTTTAATTATTAACTAGCTGCTTTGTAGGGGAAAGAAATAATAAAATTAGTCCCTTTGCCTACTACACTATTTACTTTTATAGTTCCTCCATTTAGATCTAAAAACTTTTTTACCAATACAAGCCCAAGGCCACTACCCTTTTCGCCTGCTGTTCCATTTTTTATTTTATCGCTTTCTATGGTAAATAATTTTTCCATAATATTTGCAGACATGCCATTTCCAGAATCTTTTATCGTGCAAATTATATTTCCCTTTTCCTTTTCGGCATTTATTTTTATTGTGCCATTTTCTGTGTATGTAATGGCGTTTGCTATTAGGTTTCTAAATATTACATGAAAAGCTCCTTTGTCGGTTTCCAAAGATAAAGTATCAGGAATATTTTCTGATAAAATGGTATTCTTATAATTTGCATGACCAGCATAGGTTTCCATTATTTGTGCCATTTCGTTTTTAAGCATGAGCATTTCGGGCTTTGGCGTATAGCCATTCATTTGCTCAAGCGACCATTGCAACAAATTATCTAATAAGTTAGACAAGCTTTCCGCATTGGTTTCTAACTGCTTTGCCACTTCCAATGTTTTGTCAAAATTTTGTTTTTGTATATGATGATTTAAAATGCGTGAAGCCCTTTGAAATGGAATGGCTAAGCCTTTTACATCGTGTGCAATGATGGAAAAAAGTCTATTCTTTACTTGATTTAAATTATCGAGTTCGGTATTTTTTTGAGTAAGTACGTTTTTATTGGTACGCAATTTTTTATACGCCCATAAGCCCGTAAATAAAAACCCAGCAAGCAAAGTAGAAATAATAATGAAAAATATTTGTCTTGTATTGGCTTGTTTTAAGTCTGCATCTTTCAGTTGTTTTTCTTTATTTAAATTGGCTATTTCAGTTTCTTTTTTTCCAATGTTATATTTTTTTTCGAGCTCGGCTAAATTAGATTTTAGTTTCCCGTTTTCCAACGAATCTTGCAATGTATAAAATTGTTGGTGATACAACAGTGCCGTTTTGTAATCGCCTTTTTGTTCGTAAAGTTTACTAAGCAAACTATACAAACCAATCGTTAAATGAGATATGGAGCGCTGTTTGGCTATCTTTAAAGCATATCGCAAATATTTTTCTGCTTCTATGTATCTTTTTGCTTCCAAATAAAATCTGCCCAAACAAAAAGTGATATTACAAATTGGATATATTCTGTCTAATTTTTCAAATGTTTTTATTGCCTCCAATGCCAAAGTTTCGGCTTCTTCAACTTTATAATTTTTAAGAAACATCAAGACAGCTTTCATTCCTTTAGCATCCGCCATTTTTATTTCATTTTTATCAACTATGGCTAGGTGCAAAGCTGAGTCTGCATAAGCTATACCCTGCAAGGTATCGGTAGGTAAATATTGAGCATTTTTTGCTAAAAGAAAATAACAATAATACAAATCGTTTTGCTGATTGCTTAGCAAGCTGAAAAATTTTGCTTTTTTCAAATAATCATTTGCCGTAGAAAATTGACGCATTTCTAAAAAAGAATTACTTAATGCAACTAAAGTAGATGAAAAACCAGCTGTATCTTTTATTGCTTCTTTATAATGCAAAGCTTTAAGTAAGCAATCTGTAGCGCTACTGTAATTTCCTTTAGTTGTATAAATGTTGCCAAGATTATTTAAAAGCGTAGCAGTAGTGGCAGTATCTTTATTTTTATCAGAAGCTGTTATTGCAATTTCTAAATATTTTTTAGCTGAGTCTTGTTCAAAATTAATTTGTAATAAATAAGCTTTTTTTGCAAGATACAAATGGTCTTCATCTATTGTAGAATACAATTTAATATAATAAGCTGCGCTATCTAAATGCAAATTTGCGAGCATCTGTTCGTTTTTTGATTCATAATAATCTACCAAAATCAAGTGGCTATTTTTACTGCCGATATTATACTTAATTTTATTTGCAAGCTCAAGTCCTTTTTGAGCATAGTATAAATCTTTAGCATATTCCGACTTTTGTAAATATGCTTCTGCCAAAGCAAGCAATATTTCTACCTTGCATTTATCGTTATCTATTTCTAAAATCTTTTTTTGTAAAAAATCTATTGCTACATCTGCATTCACTTGTAAAGCAGCTTTCATTCTTGTTTCAATTTCAGCTTCACATACAGAGATTTCGCCACTAGGCTTTTGTGCATATAAACCTGATAAAGGCAATGACAATAATAAAATTAAAAGAAAAAAAATAAGATTAACAGTTTTCATTACTATAATAACATATTTCTGAAGGGGTAAAAAAGGAGTAAATACACTCGGCATCACAAACCTCACATTCGTCCCCAAAATTACAACATTCATCCACATTGCCCAAAATATGCCTGAGGAGTGGATATAAATTTACATCATAATTAATCACAAACAATTTTTAAAACAATTAAATTTTACAATCATGAAAACTTCAAAATTATTATTCAGCACAGTTACCATGTTTCTTTTACCTTCTGCAATCATTTTTTCGGCTTGTAGTAAAAAGAATGATGTAGTAGTAGCGCCTCCAGCTGCTACCGACCTTACAGTGAGTTTTGTAGGCACATTTACTGGTGTATATACCACGGCTGCAGGTGCTACATCTACCGTACAAAAAGCAAAAGTTACCAGAATTAGCGACACACAAATAACAGTAGAAAACAATGGCGGCCCATTAGCTATGCCTGCAAAAACCTTTACGCTAAAAGTGGGTGCTCTTACTCCAGGCTCTATTGGTGGTACTACTTCCGATGGAAGCACTATTGCACAAGGTGGTGCAAGCATTTCTATTGCCTACGCAGATGGAGCAGCTTATGCTGGCAATAAATAAAATGCTTGTGTTTTAAAAAACATATTTCGTTAATCTTTTAAAATTATCATCATGAACGCAAAATCATTTTTAATAGCCTCCTTTTTAGGGATAGCATTAACAGCTACAGCACAAAACAAACACAGCATTGTAGGCACTTACGAAAGCACATTCGAAACTGGTATAGACAATTTGAATGATGTGGAAATAACCAAAGATGCAAAATACACTAAACGTATTTGGATAAGCGGTATAACAGCACAAGGAAAAATATATGCCATTCTAAAATTTACTGATGAAGAAAGTGCCATGTACACTATTCCTGCACAAAAAGTAGGTAATAAAAATATTAAGCAAGGCAATTTGATGTACGATTTTGCAACCACCGAATTGTTTATAGACAATAATCCCATTTTTCAAAGCTCATCTATTAGTACAGGAAAAAATGGCGTATCTATAAAAGATGGTAATGGTGTAAATGTAGTAAGCACAGGCGAAGACGGAGATGTGTACGTAAACGATGGCAATGGCAGAAGTGTAAAAACCGACAAAGATGGTGGCGTACAAATACACAACAAACCCAACAATAGTGTTATAAATTATACTGGCTATAAAAAAGGATTTAAGCCAAAAGAACCCCTTATTGAAAACGACTAAGAACAGTGGTTTCTTATAGGATAAGGTGCAACACAAATGTGTTGTACCTTTTTTTTTAGTTATAATAATATTTAAATTTCTCCCAAGCTCTTTAATATTTATCTTCGCATTATTTATAGCAATTTAAACGAAATGATGAATACGAATTTGAGTACCACTTTAGGGAAATTTAGAACCGTGGCTTTTTTAGAAGGATGTTCTTTTTTACTTTTTGGCTTAACCATGCCACTGAAATATTTTTACAAAATGCTTATGCCAAATAAAATTGTGGGAAGCATTCACGGTGGTTTGTTTTTGCTATACATTATTTTATTGGCCATAGTAGCGTATCAAAAAAAATGGGGTGTTGTAAAAATTGTTTTAGCATTTATGGCTTCGCTTATTCCTTTTGGTACTTTTTATGCTGATAAAAAATTGTTTATAAAATAAAAATATGTTTTATGAAAAAAACTTTAACTCTAATAGTATTTTTTGTATTCATTTATTGCAATGTATTTGCACAACTTAATTTGACATTTACTAGAAGAGGTACTTATAAACCAACTAAAATAGAATATGGTTTTTTAAGTGGTGTAAATTTTAATACTATTAGACAAAACAATGTAAATACATTTTTAAATGAAACTGTTACAAACTATGCTGGCATAAGTGTAGGCGGTTATTTTAAAGTAAACATAAATCAATTGTTTGGTATAAGAATTTTAGTACAGTACGATCAGAATGGGTACAGGTTAGGTGATTTAACTTTTACTGACGCCAATGGTATAAATCTCGCTCCAGGGAACGTAACAATAAAAACTAATTATTTAAATTTTCCTATAGTTGGAGAATTCACATTTGGCAATAAGATTAAATACTACGTAAATGCTGGCCCATATGTTGGATTACTTTTACGTAGCAATGTTATCACTAGAATATATTCAATGGACGGTTCTCTGCCTAGTCTTACCAAAGATAAATCAGATGCTTATAAAAGTACCAACTTTGGTGTCTCTTTTAGTTCTGGTACACTAATACCAATTTCTAAAAAAATGCAATTGCATATTGCAGTAAAAAATAATCTTGGATTATCAAATATCGTTAAGCCCATATCTTCAGATAATAGTCTTTTTAAAACCAATGCCTTTTCCATGTTAGCTGGTATTAATGTTGGCTTGTAAAAAATACTAGCCACCATTGGCAAGAACCTGCTTTTGTCGGCAGGATGTTATTCACTAATAAAATGCACCAAACAAATTGCATAATAAAAGATGAACAAAGATATACTGTTGAACGGAGCGTCGCCAATGAAGCCAAATCATAGCTCTTCAGCCCATAACCAAAGCAATATTTTTGTAAAAAATATTGCTAAAAGCTAGTAAAATCGAGCCTCTCCGCAAAAACTTTTATTTACACTTGCTCCTACCCCCATTTTCAACTAAATTCGCCATAATCACTAACAATAAAAACAACGAACATGTGTGGATTTGTAGGCGTACTCAATACGCAAGAAGACTTAGCAACCCTTAGACCAAAAGCCCTTTCGCTTTCTAAAAAAATACGCCACCGTGGGCCAGATTGGAGCGGCATTTTTGCAGATGGCAATGCCGTGCTTTGCCACGAACGCTTAGCCATTGTGGACCCAACAAGTGGCAACCAACCTTTGTACAATAAAGCTAAAACGCATGTGCTTGCTGTAAATGGCGAAATATATAATCACAGAGCATTGCGTGCTACCACACCCGATTATGAATTTCTTACAGAGAGCGATTGCGAATGCATACTCTCTTTATACGAAGCAAAAGGAGCAGCGTTTTTAGACGACCTCAATGGCATTTTTGCATTTGTGTTGTATGATAGCACCAACAATACTTTTCTCATAGGCAGAGATCACATGGGCATAATACCATTGTACATGGGTTGGGACGATAAAGGACAACTTTTTGTAGCCAGCGAATTAAAAGCACTAGAAGGCACTTGCTCAAAAATAGAAGAATTTAAACCAGGACATTATTGGCATAGCAACGATGCAGCACCTACAAAATGGTACGACAGAGAGTGGAAAGATTATGAAGCTGTAAAAAATAATACAAGCAACGAAGCCTTACTTCGTAAAGCCCTAGAAGATGCAGTGGAGCGACAGCTCATGAGCGATGTGCCTTATGGCGTTTTATTAAGTGGTGGTTTAGATAGCAGTATAATTAGTGCCATTTCAAAAAAACTTGCACCCAACAGAATTGAAAGTGGCAACACACAAGCCGCTTGGTATCCACAATTGCATAGCTTTGCAGTAGGGTTAATAACATCGCCAGACCTAAAGGCAGCAAGGGTTGTAGCCGAACACCTTGGCACCATACACCACGAAATACATTTTACAATACAAGAAGGTATAGATGCACTCAAAGATGTAATTTATCATTTAGAAACATACGACGTAACAACAGTACGTGCAAGTACACCTATGTATTTGCTTGCAAGAGCTATAAAAAGTATGGGTATAAAAATGGTACTAAGTGGCGAAGGCAGCGACGAATTATTTGGTGGTTATTTATATTTTCATAAAGCACCACATGCCGAAGGTTTTCATGAAGAGACCGTACGCAAATTGGGCAAACTACATTTGTACGATTGCTTGCGTGCCAACAAAAGCCTTGCTGCATGGGGCGTAGAAGGGCGTGTACCATTTTTAGATAAAGAATTTATGGATGTAGCCATGCGCCTAAATCCTGCTGATAAAATGTGTGGCAATGGTAAAATAGAAAAACACATTTTGCGCAAAGCTTTTGAAGATTTGCTACCTGCAAGTGTAGCGTGGCGCCAAAAAGAACAATTTAGCGATGGCGTAGGATATGGATGGATAGACGCTTTGAAAGATTTAACTGCTACCGCAGTTACCGACGAACAAATGGCACAAGCTGCATTTCGTTTTCCTATAAATGTTCCGCAGAGCAAAGAAGAATATTATTACCGCAGCATTTTTGCAGAGCATTTTCCCAGCAGTACCGCAGCCGCATGTGTGCCTAGCGTAAAGAGCGTAGCCTGCAGCACACCCGAGGCATTGGCGTGGGATGCGAGTTTTCAAAACGTAAACGACCCTAGCGGTAGAGCAGTGAAGACGGTGCATGAGGAAGGGTATAAATAAAGTATTTAGTATTGAGTACTTAGTATTTAGACAAGACATTGACCGTTGCAATTAAGATTGTGACGGTTTTTTTGCACAAGTTTTTGAAAATGTTGTCATGGTGCCTGTCCCGATTTTTTCGCATTGGCGTCAAGTTAATTGATATCCACATAGGTTGAAAAGCAATGTGGGCATATATTTAAAAGAAAAAGCAACTTGTAGTTCTAAACACATTT
>JAYTLA010000012.1:0-8358 GCA_043729825.1 Ferruginibacter sp. | reverse complement strand
ACCCTGACGGCGGTTGAAAACCCCGTCAGCGGTTTCGCTAAGAGGCTTACTAGTAATGTCTCTTAGCTGATAATTTAAAATTTTAACTTGACGCCAATGGCCGTAGGAGGAGCAAAATAACTTACCGCCTTTCTTTTTCATAAAACGCCTTACCGCCTTCTCGGCAAAAAAAAATTCATAAAAAAATAAAATGTTGTATATTATCAACAAAATGTATATATTTGTTGATAATAAGCATCAAAATGAAAAGTAAAAAGCAAATACTATTTCCGAAAAGTGAACAAATACTAGCCCAATTTGGCGAAAATATTAAGCTTGCACGTAAGCGTAGAAAAATTACCACCACACAAGTTTCCGAAAGAGCAAATATTAATAGATCAACGCTGTATCAAATAGAAAAGGGTAATCCTAGTGTTTCTATGGGTGCTTTTTTTAATGTACTTCGTGTAATGAATTTGCAAAATGATTTTTTAAAATTAGCTGCAGATGATGTTTTTGGGAAAAAATTGCAAGATTTAGATTTATTAAAAAAATAGCCAATGGCAAATACTAAAACCGATATATTGGTATATGCACATTGGTTAGGTATGCCTGAACCTAAGTGTATAGGAATTTTAACAGCGCAGCAAGCAAAAGGAAGAAAAGCTTTTAGTTTTGCTTACGACCAAGCTTGGTTAAACTCTACAGAACAATTTTTATTCGATCCAGATATTGCTTGGTACACAGGTGCACAATATCCAAATGATAAAGAAAATTTTGGCATTTTTTTAGATTCTATGCCAGATACATGGGGTAGAACTTTAATGAAAAGAAGGGCTGCACTTGTAGCCAAAGAAAAAGGAGTTGCTGCAAACATATTATATGATATAGATTTTTTATTGGGTGTGTTTGATGAGAGCAGAATGGGTGCATTGAGATTTAAACTGAGTAAAGATGGTGCTTTTTTGGACGATAACAATAACTTTCCCACCCCACCATGGACGGGCATTAGAGAATTGCAGCAAGCTGTAGTTGCATTAGAATCCGATAAAGAACAAAAAGATATAAAAAAATGGCTAGCTATTTTAATGGCTCCTGGTTCATCATTAGGTGGAGCAAGGCCTAAAGCAAATGTATTGGATGAAAAAGGAAATTTATGGATTGCAAAATTCCCTTCAAAAAATGATACCATAAACAAAGCCGCATGGGAATTTTTGGCATATAGATTAGCCAAAAATTGTGGAGTAGAAATGGCTGAATCCTCTATTGAAAAAATAGCAGGTAAGCATCATACCTTTTTTACAAAACGATTTGATAGGAAGAAAAAAGAACGAATCCATTTTGCATCTGCCATGACAATGACGGGTAATAATGAAGATACACTAAAGACAAAGGAAGTAAGTTATTTAGATATTGCAGAGTTTATACAGTTTAATTGTTTTGAGATAAAAGAAGATTTACGAGAATTATGGAAACGAATAGTTTTCAATATTGCCATTTCCAATACTGATGACCATTTGCGAAATCATGGTTTTATTTTATCAACCAAAGGTTGGAAACTTTCTCCAGCTTATGATTTGAATCCTTCAATAGATAAAGATGGATTGGCAATAAATATTAATGCAGATGAAAATGCACTTGATTATGAATTGGCAAAATCTGTTGGAAAGTATTTTCAATTAAATGAAATGGAGATGAATGCTATTATTAAAAAAACAAAAACATCAATAAGTAAATGGCAGGATATAGCAAGAGAAATAGGCATATCAAGAAATGAGCAACTTATGATGAAAGCTGCATTTAAATTTTGAAAATGAAACGAAACTTTGTAGTAGATATACATGGCGCCTTAAAAACATTACAATAATTTTTAGAAAAAGCTGTGATAACAAAAGAATTTACGCTTATTTTTTTGCTTTAAATTTGTATAAATTTATTTCTTATGCAAAAAACATTCCTCCCATCAGCCATTGCCCAATTCCAATACTACAAACTCCTTGGCGAAAAAACTTTTGCCCAGCTTACCAATGAGCAACTGTTTTGGCAATACAACGAAGAAAGTAATAGCATTGCCATCGTTGTAAAACATATGGTAGGCAATATGCTCAGCCGCTGGACAGATTTTTTAACAACCGATGGCGAGAAGGAATGGCGAAATAGGGAGAGCGAATTTGAAAATGATATAATAACTAGAGACGAATTATTAGCATTGTGGAACAAAGGTTGGCAATGTTTGTTTGATGCATTGGCATCTATAACTGAAGATGATGTAGTGAGAGAAATTTTTATTCGCAACCAAGGGCATATGATTGCAGAAGCGATACATAGGCAGCTGGCACATTATCCATACCATGTGGGACAAATTGTTTTTTTAGGAAAAATGCTTTGCAATACAAATTGGCATTCGCTTTCTATACCAAGGGGCAATTCAAAAAAATTCAATGAAGAAAAATTTGGAAAACCAAAGCACACAGAGCATTTTACGGATGAGTATATCAATAAAAAGAAATAAAATTACTTGTCGTATTTTATTTTAAACTTATTGAGGTTGGGTTTAAATTTTCTTTCTCTCTTTAATTCGTAAGTATATATTTCTTGCCCAAGGTTTTTCAAAAAAGGAAAACCTGTTTGCTCGTATTCATATTTGTCATCATTTAAAATGCCATCTTCATTTAAATAAATAGTTGCACTCAAAGCAAATTCAATATTGTTTTCAAAATCTACAATGTAGGCTACATCTGTAAGAAAGCCATAGGAGAGCCCAACCTTATTAAAGATTCTGATATTTTTTGGAATGGTTACTTTTTTATCGGCACCGTACATAAAATATTTACAAAAAGCATCGTAGTTTTGAGTAGAGTCATAAGTAGGGTGGGTGCTTTCTTTAGGCAACCTAGACATGCATTGGTATAAAAAAGTATAGTCTTCTTTCGTTAAGTTAAAACGTTTTTTTGCTGGAAAGTTATCAGGAAAAATCACACTCAAAAGCATATCCGTCATATCATCTATATACAATCTATTTTTTGTAGAAAAATTAAATGCCTCGTTTATAAGTGAATCATTTTTATAAAATCCTTTGCCCAAAAAATCATTTCGTTTTGCATAAGTTAACTTACTAATTTGTGCAGCTTGTTCAAAAATTATTTTTCCATTTTTTCCTTCAAATTTAATCGGATTGGTATGCCTGTTTTCATCTTCGGAGAGCGATATACTTAATCGATGCAATATTTGAGCATCGGGATAGCCCATTTTGTGTAAATTGTTGTTTAAATATTCTTGACCAAGAAATTCGTACAATCTGTTATTTGCATCGTTGTCACTTACTAAAAATATTTTCTTTATGTATTGTGCAATGCTAGGTTTCCCATTTGAGGAAGATGTATCCTGAAATACTTTTGATTGATTTTTCCATGCACTATCGGTAAGCATGGTTGTATATTTATTTAAACCTTTTATGTGTAATTCATTCAACTTTTGCAATGCTAAAAAAGCTGTGGGCATTTTTATCATGCTGGCTGGGTAGAAATAATTATTATGGTTTAAATTATACGTGTGTCTTTTAAAATTTGCCCTATTATTTTTATCTCTGTTTATTTGTGTGTACACTATTTGAACCCGATAATTTTCCTTATTGGTTACAATATCTTCAAACACTGGATTGTTCATTAATAATTTTTCCATAAAATCATCTTCTTTTTGTTGCATACTTTTGTTTTGCGCCATAGTATTAGAAAATGAAAAGGTAAATAAGAACAGTAATATTTTTTGCATATAATAAATTCTTACTCAAATATAAACTAATAAGCATTTTACATTGTAAATTTTTCCAAATAAAATGCACTAATAAATGCTGCATATTAAATTTCTGTGTTATTTTTACATTTTAAATTTTCATGAATAAAAATTTTGCATATAACCCCCATACAGAAACTACAGAAGATGTAGATGTACTTACGGAAGAATCTATTAATCATAACCTCATTGTATGGAATGATGAAGTAAATACTTTTGATTGGGTAATAGATACCCTCATGGATATATGCGGCCACGAACGGGAGCAGGCAGAGCAATGCGCAATGCTCATACATACAAAAGGAAAATATGCAGTAAAGAATGGTAGTTATGATACACTAAAACCCCAGTGCGAAGGAATAACGGATAGACTGATTAATGCTACTATTGAATAATTATTGCAAAAGAAAAGCCGCTTTTTTTAAAAGCGGCTCAATCTTAAAACTAAAAAACTAGGGTATTAAGGCATATTTAAATTCTGGTTTTCCTCTTGTACCACCATCTGTTCCTATTCCCATTGCAAGACATTTTAATTTGTAAAAATTTCCGTTGGCATCTTTAATTAAATAAAAGCGATCCAATCTTGCGCCTATAGCAGGTTGTGTAGTTCTCCAATTACTTCCTATTGCCCAACGGCCAGTTGATACTGGGTTTACATTTATACTATCTCTATTAAAAGCTAAATAAGCCGCTGCTGCTGTTGTAGCATCAGCATATATTTTTTCTTTTACTTGCACGCCTGATAAATAATTTACTGCAATCAAATCAGAAAAATTATATGGCACAAATCCTGCTCCAAAATTCGCTTGATATTGTGAGTACGACCATACAATATCCCACTTCAATTTTTCTGGTTCTACACTTACTACACCATTATCGATAGATACATATTGAAAATTATACAATTCATTTTTTGTAATACTTAAAGTACGAAAAGTAGTTTCTTGTAGCCCTGCATACTGCAAGGTATAACCTGTGGCATTGCGTAATACACGTAGCTTAACCCATGTGCGTGGAGCAAGTCCACCGCCATTACCACGGTTTAAAATAATTACAGGGTTTAATGCGTCAGTAGCAGAAACTGCTGGTATTACTGTCTGATTAATATCGCCATTAATGTTATCGAAAAATGCAAAATGAGATACATCGGGTGCTGTTTGACTTGTAGCAAGTGTTAGTCCTGCAGTATCTGAAAGTGTAACTGTATTCAAATCGAATTTTGACAATACTTTTGCGCCGGCGCTTGCAGTGTTGTTTAATATTACTCTAAAATCTGTACCGCTATAAAAACCAAGGTCCCAACCTGAGCGAAGCGCTGTTGCTACTTTATCGGTACTAAAATCTAAATAAACTGAATTACCAGCTGCACTTCCTGCCTCGGTGCCAGCTATGCCATTAAATTGAACTCTTTCACTTCCTGCAGAAGCGGTGTTGGTAATAATAATAACTGGGTCTGCATCTTTTTTACATGCTGTAAATGCTACTGCTACTGCTACACAAAGAAATGTTGATTTTACTTTTTTCATCTGTTTTATCTGTTTGTTGTTTTAAGGGATTGTTTATAATTTATTTTTTATTCCATTGATAATTTAAACCTATAAAATATGATCTACCATAATTTATAGACAATGCACCAGCGCTAGTATGAGAAACATTAGAAGATACTCTTGTAGTACTGTTTACTGCTGTTACATCAAAAAGGTTTTTTACGCCTGCATTTACGGTGAAATTTTTATTTGCATTAGTTGTTATAGTAAAGTCGGCTAAATGATAGGCGCTAGTATTTGTAACAAAAAGCCCTGGCTCTCTACGGGTAGGATCGAAGCTTAATGCGGGTTTATTGCCTACTAATTTGTAAAATAAACCAAATGAAGATTTTATTTTTTTGATGTTGTAAATAACATTGCTGTTTAACTCAGGTGTCCAATAAAAATTTCCTTTGTAATTTTTATATGTACTATCATCATAAACTTCTTGCAATCCCGTATAGTTAAAACCAATACTTGCATCTATATTTTTTGCAATAATTCTATTCTCTATTGAAAAACCTTTTGTTGTCTTTTTATCAACATTGGCATAAATAAATTGAGTGGGTATATTTTTGTTTTCAATTAAGGTGATTTGGTTTTTAAAATCATTATAGAATCCATTCAAAGTGAAATTAATTTTTGCTTTTTTTAATTTGGAAACACTCCAATTTAAAGAGCCATTAAAACTGTTTGAATTTTCTGCTTTTAAATTTTTGTTTCCTACAATATTGTGGTTTACATCTATAAATTCAAAAAATAATTCTCTCAATACAGGTGCTCTAAAACCGTAGCCATAAGAAAGCCTTAAGTCAATAGCTTTGCTTAGCGCAAATTTTGTGTTTATAGAAGGAATAACGGGAGGTGCTTTGTACAAAGAGTTATTTTGGAAACGCAAACCTGGGCGTATATTTATTTTGTTGGTTGGTTTATATTCTGAAGAAATAAATAAACCGAAATCATTTATTGATGGCGTAGCTACAATTCTCTCTCCACTTGCTTTTTCGTAGTTTATTTCAAGGCCTGTTTGTATAGAAAGTTTGGGTGATAAAGTATATTGTAATGTATTTTTAAAATTGAAACTATTTAATTTTGATACATCTTGCTCCCCTGCTAAAGTTCCTTTTGTAATAGTTCCTTTAATAAAATCACGATTATCGGTTACTGTAGCTCTAGAAAAATTTGTATAGGCAAAAATGGAAGACAGGTTTATCTTTTCAGTGAAACGATAGTTGCTTTGTACTTGGTGCATTAATCGGTTACTAGTATATTGTTGATCTTTAGATACTGCAAATTTTGCATCCAAATCTATATTTATTGTATTCCTATCTTTTATGGTTTCCACCATCCCATCTATACGATAATAAATATCCAGCTTGTTTTTTTTATAACCAATTTTTGCATTGCCAAAATATTGTTCTTTTGGCAACCAATCTTTCCCTCTACCATATTTGTCGCCGCCAAAGCCGTCAAATGCATTGTGAGAGCCGCCAGCATTAAAATAAATATTATTTTTATTTACAGCAATATTTATACTTTGTGCATGTACTCCTTTGTAACTAAAAGGATAATATTCTTTGCCAGAAGTTTCCTCTTGTGCTTTTGCAGATATAGATAATGTGTTTAAGTTATTTTTCTTTGTAATAATATTTATCACACCTGCCATGGCATCTGTACCAAAAGATACAGACATTGGACCTTCCACTATTTCTATCCGCTCTATGGTATTAATATCTATTTGGCTAAGACTTACTCTTGCATCAAATCTATCCAACACTGGTACGCCATCTAACAATATTTTTACATTCCTTCCACTCATTCCATTTAGTTGCACATCAGTACCAAGAAAATTATCATTGGAAAAACGAAAACCAAGTTGGCTATTCATTACTTGTTGGATATTAGTAGCACCACTGAGTTTAATCCTTTGTTCGTTTATTACCTTTACTTGGTAAACAGAGTTTTTTAAGGATTGTGGTTTGTATTGGCTAGTAACAATCACACAATCTAAAGGTGATGAAGTAGTGTCTTGCGCTAAAATGTTGTTTGAAATTAATATTGTAGAGATGCCTATTATTCTTCTAAAGTTTATCATATATCCTCTTTTCATCCTGTAAAAGTCATTCATGGTGATTGTAATATTGTCATTTGGTTGTAAAAAGCTTTATTATGACAAAAAAATTACGCAAATTGAAATTTTCAAAAAATTATATTACATACGTAAAGTTTTAAATATTAGATTTATTTTGCAAATTTAAATAATAATCTTTTAAAAGCTCTACAAATTCAGTTGAATATTGGTTCGTATTGGTTTTTATTGAAATTGATTTTTCTAATACTTTCTGCTCACTATCCGAAATTAGCAGGCAAGAACGAAATATTTTTTTGTTTGGCGCATGAGAAACATCTAGTTGCTCATTAATAAAAAGTTGAACGTTAGACAAATCTTGTTTAAAATCATTAACTCTATTATGTGGCATTAAAACTGCTGCTATTCCTTTTGCCGATAAATTATTTTTTATAACATTGGTCAGCTCGGTAAACGATAGGCTAGTGGAATGCATAGCTACATTTATAGCATCATCACTAGATTTTAATTGGTTTTCGTAAAAAGGAGGATTGCAAATAATAAAATCATATTTTTCATGCGCAAAAAACTGTTCTATTGGTCCATGAAAAATATTTACCTGATTTTTAAAAGGCGAATCGGCTACATTTTCTGTAGCTTGTAAAAAAGCATCGGCATCTATTTCTATGGCATCAATAATGGTATCTGTTTTTTGTGCAAGCATTAAGCTTAACAAACCTGTACCACAGCCAATATCAAAAATCTTTTTAGGTGTAAATTCTTTTTTCTCCAACTTATCTGCTACCCATGCAGCAAATAAACAAGCATCTGTACATACTTTCATGGCACAGTTATCTTGGTGAACGGTGAATTGTTTAAATTGGAAGTAGGTGTTCAAGGTTGAATTGTTGAATTGTTGAATTGTTGAATTGTTGAATTGTTGAATTGTTGAATTGTTGAATTGTTGAATTGTTGAATTGTTGAATTGTTGAA